>JAOUFP010000195.1 GCA_029858145.1 Nitrospirota bacterium
AAAGAAGACATTCAAAAAAAGGCCGATATTATTTTCAGGGCAGAAGTTTCAGAAGTGATAACCGCCAAAGGCAAATACCGAGGAATACGGCTCAGGGACGGCAGAGAATTCCTTTCTGACTATCTCATCCTTTCTCCGGGGAGGGAGGGATCGAGATGGCTCGAGGAAGAAGCAAAAAAACTTGACTTGACATTGCTCCAGAACCCTGTAGATATCGGGGTGAGAGTGGAGGTGCCTGCCTCTGTAATGGAGCCTCTCACCACTGTTACCTACGAACCCAAACTTGTCTTTTATTCGAAACGATTTGATGACAAGGTAAGGACATTCTGCGTTAACCCTTATGGAGAAGTCGTAAAGGAATATCTGAAAGATGTGTGGACCGTCAATGGTCACAGTTATGCTGAAAGAAAAACTAACAATACGAATTTCGCACTCCTCGTCAGCACTTATTTTACCGAACCTTTCGATGAACCGATATCCTATGGCAGATACATCGCCCGTCTCGCAAATTTCATCGGAAAGGGAGTTATCGTACAGAGACTCGGCGACCTGCTTGCCGGCAGACGTTCGACCCCTGAGAGAATTTCAAAGGGTGTTGTTCAGCCTTCTTTGAAAGATGCAACTCCCGGGGACCTCAGCTTTGTGCTGCCTTACCGGTATCTTTCGAATATCATGGAAATGCTTGAAGCACTCGACTCGCTGGCACCGGGAGTAAACTCGAGACATACCCTTCTCTACGGTGTTGAGGTAAAGTTTTACTCAATGAAATTAAACCTTTCGAATGCCCTCGAGACGGAGATACAAAACATCTTTGCCATCGGCGACGGCGCCGGTGTCAGCAGAGGTCTGATTCAGGCATCTGCCTCCGGTGTCGTAGCTGCAAGGGAAATTTCCAGACGCCTTTAAGAAAATTACCCTTACGGGTTTCGCTATGGACTATAAAGATCTCAGGGAATTAATGGTCAGAACACAGCTCATCCCGAGAGGCATCAGGGACAAAAGAGTGCTTGATGCGATGGAGCGCATACCGAGGCATCTCTTTGTTGACCGTACCACGATCGCGGACGCTTATTCTGACATGGCGCTTCCAATAGGTGAAGGACAGACCATCTCCCAGCCCTATATGGTTGCTGTCATGACCGAACTGCTTGAATTACGAGGCTCCGAAAAAGTGCTTGAAGTAGGTACCGGCTCAGGGTACCAGTCAGCTGTTCTGGCAGAGCTTGCAAGGGATGTTTATACCATCGAACGCTTTGCATCTCTCGGTGAACTGGCAAAAATAAGATTCCAGGACCTTTCATTTACAAATATACACAGCAGGATCGGTGACGGCACACTGGGCTGGTTGGAAGAAGCGCCGTTCGACAGGATCATCATCACCGCTGGCGCGCCGGAAATTCCTGAACCCCTTATTGCGCAGCTTGCAGACGGGGGCATCATAGTGATCCCGGTCGGCGGTCTCTACTCCCAGCAGCTTCTGAAGACCAGAAAAAAAGGTGACAACCTGATAAAGGAATATCATACGCTCTGCGTCTTTGTCCCGCTAATCGGCCGGTACGGATGGAAAAGGGAGTAACCGTTATCCCTTCCGGCCAGAGAAATATTTGGAAATCTTTCTCACTGTCATGGAAAGGTTATGGAGTTATTTGTAGTCTGCAAAACCTGCCCTTACCCCTCTTCGGGATCATAACTCCCCTTAAGAGGGGGTACCGAAGCCGGGGCGTTATTGCCAAAGAGGGAAACAGGGAGTATTCCAAATAAAAGCCTGATGAACCATAATGCCAATGCCCCTAAACAGGCACCTTTTTATACATTCTCTCACGGCGGGAACCGGCGGAATGCGCACTCAAGCAGTCGAAGTCCCTTTTACAGGCCGCGCCATCGCGGCTTCGAGATTATAGACAAGCCCCTCGACAAGAAACATGATGGATTCAATATCCAGAAATCTGTCGGCAGTAGAATCAAAAAGGATCTTCACCTTTGATGCGAATTCACTGTCAGCTGGCCAGAAGAGAATAACGACCGGCATTTTTGGAAGAAGTACTATACGCCATGCGTGGCTGGTCGGAAAGCCTTCCTGTTTTTCAGCCCCGAAGCATTCGAGCATCAAAGCCGCCTTCTGCGTATTTCCATCAAGCATTTCCCTCAGGGGTTCTTCACACTCGCGCGTAAACGAAAAGGACTTTACCATGCCGCTTTTTAATTCACTGAAGGAAACCCATTTACCGCCAAGTTCAGCGCTGCCGCCGGTCTTGACGTAATGCAAAATGAGAATCTTTATCCATGGGGTAACAGGTCCTTTTGTTGTTATCTCTCCGCCGGAATCCATCGCAAACTCCCGCCCCATACATTTCAGCAGAAGCGTCCCGTTCTGCAAATCCGCCCCGATCTGCGTTGCGACCTCTCTGAAATCGATTCTCCTTACATCCTCTCTCAGCCTCAGAATCAGGTCTTCTCTCCAGTCGGAATGAACGATCTTTTCCTTCAGTTCATCCACTGCATCCTCATTCAGATAAGGACATTCCGAAAGTTCCGCATCACCTTTGATGAGCGCAAGCGCAAAAGGCATACATTTTCCTTGCCTGCATTCTCCGCAGTTTTTTTTTGGGAGCATTTTGTAGAGCTCAACAGCATTCATTGCAGTCATCCTGTAACCAACAGAGCATGAAATAAGCAAAAGAGGTGATTAAAGCGACCCATGATTTTAGCATATTTCAAGCTGTCTTTTTCTGTTACTTATGCTTTTTCGGCACAAGTTTGCCGAGCTGATTTATTTTCTTCACGGAGGCAATACTTTACGGGAGATTTTAAGAAAAGGGGAACTTCAGACAATGTTCAGAGCAGCCTGAAAATGAATTTTCAGAAGACTTCGTTGTATAGCTCTATCGCGGTATATGCGGTTCTAATCCCGCCGGCATCGTCAATATAATATATCTTCACAAAACAGGAGAGCACGATAAGAGCCAGCGCAATACCCCATTTCAAATAACTGTTTTTTATTTTCCATGACAATACAGATGCGAGCAGGTACAAGACGACCGGCATCAGAGATATATAAATCAGCAGGAGCATCAGGGCAAGACCGGAAATCCGCGGGACAATAAAGGCCAAGACCACAATCGCGGTATAAAACGCGGGAATCAAGCCGGTACCGGCTATGAAATATGACGGCAATGGCAAAAAACCGAGAAAGCTGAAAAAGAGCGTTAACCTCTCCTTGTCAGGCATCAAAAATTCTCTTTTGTCTTTGATGAATTGAACAATTCCCATAAATTGAATGCCTGTCAGCCTTTCTCTGTAACTGCAATTACTGTCAGGAATATACAACATTCCTCACTGGTATGACAACCCGTCTTTGCTCTATTCCCTGCATATGATTCTGCCGATAACTGTTATAATGGACTACCGTATTAGTGCCTTTCGAAAAACATTGCCCTCCGGGAACAATCGGCCTGCCGGGACACCGGATAGCAGGCAGGACAGGAGAGGCATTTTCATAAAGACACGATCTCTGTTCAGAGATATTATTTTTTTTTGAGGAGGTTTGCCAATGTTATTATTCAAAAGATCATCAGTTATTGCAGTTGCCCTGTTGTTCGTCATTTTTATAGCATTCACTGGCTGCAAAAAAGAGGGAACTGCCGAGAGATTGGGAAAAAAGATTGATAAAGCAGTGGAGAAGGCAGGAGAAAAATTAGACAACCTCAAAGAAGACAAATAAGGAATAACTCTGCGGCAAACAGTTTTTACGGGAGGGCATGAATGCCCTCCCGGCTTACCGCAATTCTATAAGGAAACCGAATACAGCATTATAGTTTTGACCGCTGTCACTGCCACTCAGGTCGTTGATATACGGCTGACCAAAGGATAAAAAAGCCTTGAAGCGTTCGTTAAGGTCGAATTTGACATCATACGATGAAGCCATTTCCCGTGCTTGGGCCATCGCCTGAAGAACCGGCAGACTCCCGGTTGAATGTAAAGCCACCTGGATCTTTTTAATGTTCATTCCGGAAAGGATTTTTTTTGCGGGTTCCTTGTTCGGTTGTTCTGCTCGGGATACAGAAGCATTAAATAGAAAGAAAAGAACGAAACAGGAAAGGAAAACAGTTAATCTTTTAAAGCTATGATACTTCATTGCTGTTCCCGGGTTTAGATAAATTCCCATATTTCGTTCACCCTGTCATTATAATACATTATTTTGCTTTAAAAATCAACAGCTATCAATCCGCAGATAAAGTACTTTATTAGCACCCTTAGTCATAATTTAATATGCCTTGAATCAATCAAAATACTGACCTGTGCTCATAAAAAGCTTTGAGAAATACACATTCAGCAAGCCGTCTGATTCCTGAAGAAGGTTCACCATCTTATAAAACAAGATTGCATTCTGCAACAGATGAATTCTGCATTGTGAAAGTTTTTTGTGCCTTTACACATGTAATGACCGACTTCGCATTTTTCGCCTGCTCTTCCTTCCCGGCAATTATCCTTCATCTTCCGCGAGTTTCAGACGTCAAAATCTCTTTAGCAGTCATTGAATATGAGACAGGCTTCTTTTGCCCTCCCGCTGACCTCATTGACAATGATGAACATCCTCAATACAGCATTACTATACGGATTGTCATCAATCCGCATTTTGAATTCCCATGATAAATATAATTTGCCTATTATGATCTATGTCAGAGATTGCTTGCCGGTATCTCTTTAAACTAGACCATACAAATGATCTTTAGGGTACCTTCGGTAAAGAAAGATCAAATCAATCATAAAAGGAGAGTATGGATATGTTTTGTAATCAGTGTGAACAAGTTGCGAAAGGCGGTGCATGTAAAATTTCCGGGGCATGCGGAAAAAATCCCGGGGTGTCTGCGCTGCAGGATCTGCTGGTGTACAGCCTCAAGGGGCTTTCTTATTATGCCGTAGAGGGAAGGAAAGCCGGATTAGCAGACAGCGAGGTGAACGTCTTTACCGTCAAGGCACTTTTCTCGACCCTCACAAATGTCAGCTTCGATCCGGAGAGGTTTGAAACGCTCATCCGCAGAAGCGTAGAGCTCAGAGAAGGCCTGCTTGAAAAAGTGAAAGCAGAGGGAGGAAATATCTCTGCCCCGCCGGAAGCGGCGCGTTTCACCCCGGCAGAGACAATGGCAGACCTTGTAAAACAGGGAGAGAAAGCGGTTGAGATCAAGCCCGACCCGTCGATCGATCCTGATGTGCAGTCTCTTCAGGACACATTGCTCTATGGTCTCAAGGGAATTGCAGCGTATGCAGACCACGCAAAGATCCTTGGGCAAGAAGACGATATCGTCTATGCCTTTATGCACGAAAGTCTCGACGCGATGACAAGAAAGGACATCCCGCTCGCAGAATGGCTCGAAAGGGTCCTTAAATGCGGTGAAGTGAACCTGAGGGCTATGGAACTTCTGGATGCGGCTAATACCGGCATATACGGCCATCCGGTCCCGACAACTGTGCCCCTCGGCGCAAAAAAGGGGAAAGCAATACTTGTTTCAGGCCACGACCTCAAAGACCTCGAAGAGATACTGAAGCAGACAGAGGGTAAAGGTATCTATGTCTATACGCATGGCGAGATGCTCCCGTGCCACGGTTATCCGGAGCTGAAAAAATACAAACACTTTTACGGCCACTACGGAACAGCGTGGCAGAACCAGCAGAAGGAATTCTCGGAATTCCCTGGTGCCATCTTGATGACCACCAACTGCATCCAGAAACCGGTAAAATCCTACAAAGACAATATTTTCACCAGCGGTCTCGTAAGCTGGCCCGGTGTTGCTCATATATCCGACAAGAACTTCACGCCTGTCATAGAAAAGGCACTGTCCATGCCGGGGTTCACTCACGATATACACGGCAAGACGGTTATGACCGGTTTCGCGAGAAATGCTGTTATGGGTGTTGCGGACAAGGTAATCGAGGCGGTGAAAAACAGAGATATACGCCATTTCTTCCTCGTTGCGGGATGTGACGGAGCCAAGCCCGGCAGAAACTACTACACGGAGTTCGTCGAAAAAGTGCCTTCGGACTGTGTCGTGCTCACCCTCGCCTGCGGAAAATTCCGCTTCTTTGACAAGCAGCTCGGAACCATCGGAGGCATACCGAGACTTCTG
>JAOUFP010000196.1 GCA_029858145.1 Nitrospirota bacterium
GCTCCGCCGCTCCCGCCTTGAGCAGTTTGGCTGACATGACCGGCGAAAGAGTGAGGGCCACGATCCCTGAGATGGTGACGGCGCCGGCAAGGGTAAAGGCGAACTCACGGAAGAGCGAGCCGGTCAGACCTCCCTGCAGCCCGATCGGCAGGTAGACCGCTGCCAGGGTGATGGTCATGGCGATGATCGGGCCGACCAGTTCGCGGGCGCCTGTAAGGGCGGCGTCCAACGCCGACTTTCCCTCGCGAAGGTGGCGTTCCACATTTTCTACCACCACTATGGCGTCGTCTACCACAAGACCAACCGAAAGAACGATAGCGAGCAGCGTAAGAAGATTGACCGTGAAGCCGAAGGACTGCATCAGGAAGACAGCTCCGATGAGAGAGACCGGTATGGCAACGACCGGGATGAAGACTGAACGGAACGAGCCCAGAAAGAGAAAAATGACGATGACGACGATCAAAAGGGTATCTCCAAGAGTCTTGAGCACCTCGCGGATAGCATTTGTGATGTAGTTCGTCGCGTCATAGGCAATACGGGATTGCATGCCGCTCGGCAGGTCCTTCTGTATAGCCGCCATCTCGGTGCGCACCTGCCTGATGACGTCCACGGAATTGGCGTTGGGCAGCGGCCAGATCCCCATGAAGACCGCGGTCTGACCGGAGAAGCGCACCTCAGCATCGTAGTCTTCGGCCCCCAGCACCACGTCCGCGATGTCCCCCAGCCGTACGATGGTGCCGTTCCGCTCGCGGACCGCAAGGGCCCTGAACTCATCGACGGTGCTGAGGTTGGTATTTGCCGAAAGGTTGACCTGGATGAACGCCCCCTTGCTCCTGCCGAGCGCGGCCAGAAAGTTGTTTGCCGCCAGCGCCCGGCGCACCTGCGCCGGACTGATATTGAGGGAGGCCATGCGTTCGGGCTTAAGCCAGATACGCATGGCGAAGGTGCGGGCGCCGAGGATGTCTGCCCTCTGTACCCCCGGAACAGCCGAAAGTCGGGGCTGCACAATGCGCACCAGGTATTCCGTGATCTCGTTCTGCTTGAGCAGGTCGGAGGTGAAGCTGAGATATGCCGAAGCGAACCTGCTGTCCGCTGATTCAATGTTGATGACCGGCACCTCGGCCTCCGGAGGGAGGTCGCGGCGCACCTGGTCCACCTTGGAGCTAATCTCGGCCAGGGCCCTGGTTGCGTCGTAGTTCAGCTTGAGACGTATATTTATGGTGGAGAGACCGAGGTTGCTCTGTGACTCCATATACTCTATGCCGTCTGCCGCGGCAATGGCACGTTCTAACGGCGTGGTGACGAACCCGCGCACCAAATCGGCACTCGCGCCCACATACACGGTCGTGACGGTGACAGCCGCATTCTCACTGCGTGGGTACTGGCGTACGTTGAGAGTGCGGATCGCCTGCAGACCCGAGATGACGATAATAAGGTTGACCACAAGAGCCAGAACGGGCCTGCGTATAAAGAGGTCGGTGATTTTCATTTATGAGCCTGTCCTGGTCAATTGTTCTCCGGCCTGGGCTCCTGCTGGAATGCAGGTGCGAGCGTATTATCGATTGCTATCTCCTGGCCGTTGCGCAATTTGAAGACGCCGGTACTGACGATAGTCTCCCCTTCATTGAGTCCGCTGACGACCGCTACGAAATCGCCACGCTTCTCGCCGAGTCGCACGAATTGCTGACGAAGTGTCAAACGCTCCTTATTATCTTTCTTCTTCTCGATTACGAATACCGAATCTCCGTAGGGCGCGTAAAGGACCGCTGTAGCAGGGATGGCCAGCACTTGCAGAGGGGTAGGCAGTCCGACTGCCACATTAACATACATTCCCGGCAGAAGCTTTTCAGCTCGGTTGTCCAACGTAGCTTCGACCTTGAAACTGCGGGTTTCGGCGTCGATCTTGGGGCTGATAGCAGTGATCCGGCCCTCTATCGTCATGCCCGGAAGAGCATCTCCTGTCACCTGCACCTTCAGGCCGTGGCGCACCTGCGGCAATTGTTGCTGGGGCAGGGTGAAGTCTACATATATCGGGTTGAGCGCTTGCAGCGTCACGATGGGATCACCTTCCTTGAGGATCTGACCCAGGTTGGCCTGGCGGATGCCGAGTCTGCCGCTGAAGGGAGCGCGTATCGTCTTCTTGCCTATGGCGGCCCGTATGGTATCGGCCTGAGCCTGTGCCTGCTCAGCGTTCGCCACGGCATTGTCCAGATCGGCCCTTGAGATCATACCCTTTGCAAACAGCTGCTCGGCTCTCGCGAGGTTGGTACGGGTCAGGTTCACCTGGGCCAAGGTTCCCGGAAGCAGGGCCTCTTCCGAGGAGGTGTCCTGGAAGAGAAGGAGGTCCCCCTTCTTCACCGAAGTGCCGGGCTCGAACGCGATCCTAACCACCTTGCCTGCGAGTTCGGCGGCTACGGTGACGCCCTGTATCGCGTTCAGCGTGCCGACTGCGGTAAGGGCGGTGTCCCACGAGTCGGCTTTCACCACTGCAGCAGTTACCGTCTCGGGCGGCGGTTTGAAGTTCTTGTTATGGTCAATCATCGCATTGATCTGCAGGTACTTGACGCCGGCCAGAACAGCGATAAGAATCACCAGACCAGCGAGGGTGAGGATTATTATGCGCTTTTTCATAGCAGAAACACCACCGGAGGAGGAGTGAGGAAAGTATTTGTGCTTATGCACCGCCAAAGTAAGTGGCATCGGCTGTTGATCATGAAAAAAGCTTATCACCCGAAAGTCAAATTATCAAGATGTCCGCTGAGTGTTTCAGCAGGCGTGCTGACGATTTCAACAGCCGTCCGTCTCCTGAAAATGCAGTTTTGTCGCAAGTATGTATATTATATTCCTATGATCCGCATCGGCACGTGTTCATGGACAGAGAAGACACTTATTCAAAGCGGGGAGTTTTATCCGAGAGATGCCAGGACTGCCGAGGCACGGCTCAGATATTATGCCGGACATTTTGATACCGTGGAGGTCGATTCGACATATTACGCGATTCCAGCTCTGCAGACCACATCGTTATGGGCGGAAAGAACACCGCAAGACTTCATCTTTCACATAAAAGCCTATGGCGCCTTAACAGGCCATGGTATAGCCCCCGGGACGTTACCCGAAGGAATTCGCAGCCATCTGCCTGAAAAGGACAGGGCTGAAAAGCATGTCTATATAAAAGAGCGGTCCCTGAGAGAAAGCATAGCAGAACGATTCAGGGACGCACTGTTGCCACTACAGAAGGCGAACAAACTGGGCCTGATCGTCTTTCAATTTCCCCCCTGGTTTCATTGCAGAACAGCAAATATGGATTTCATTCTGCAGGCCAGGGAATTGATGAAGGGCCTGCCGATGGCAATAGAATTCAGGCATGGCAGCTGGCTGACCCCGGAAAAGCGGGAATCTGTCCTGCACTTCCTCAGGGAAAACCGGCTCACCTACATATCAACGGATGAGCCTCAGTATGGAAGTCTTGCGACGGTCCCCTTTCTCGCTGAACATACCACCCAGACAGCGTATTTCCGGTTTCATGGAAGAAATAAAGAGAACTGGTTAAAGAAAGGAATAGAAACCTCATTAAGGTATGCATATCTCTATTCCGACGGGGAGATAAAGGAATTCAAAAAAGTGATAAAGCATATGGACTCCTCGGCGCAGATTACGTATGCCATGTTTAATAACTGTTACGGCAACTTCGCTGTGCGAAATGCAATGAAGCTAAAAGGGGAACTCGCCCGTGGATAATTCGTGAGGGTGCAGGGCGCATAGATGCATTCTGAAGCCTTCCATATGCCGCAAATAAATAATTGTCGAAAATGTGTATATTATATTCCTGTGTTGTGAAAGAGAAAGGGACGGATGCAGAATAGGAAACCTGTCTTGTCTTTGATATTGATGTTTGTTCTTTTCGCCTGCGCGTGCTCATTTGAGCCTGACATGGACCGGGGAAAATTCAAAAAAGTGTCCGGGGCGGCTCAGGCTGTAAAGTCTTCGTTGTCTGAAGGAGCATCGTACGAACAATTCGGCAGGTCGCTGGAAGCCCTTTCCAACGAAATTGCGGCCCTGGAGGGCAAAGTTGCAACGCGGAAAGAGGAGGAACTGATTAAGGCATATACAACTCTTTCGGAGGTGTATCAGGATGGTCATACGCTCTGGAGGGTCAAACTGGAATTCGTTCCCTTCGGGATAGTCCCTGAAGGACGCATTTATGTGAGTCAGGATGTGGAGCCGATAGTCTTTAAATACAGTTTTCCCGTAGAAACCCACCTCTATAAACCTACGGGGAAGCAATGGAAAAGCATTTCAGAGGATGCCATCCGGATAATCTGGAGGAATGCAGATTCCCAACATAAGATAATCGGGGAAATTACGGATAATTAACCTTGCCCTGTCATAGTTCCCGGTTGAAGGCCTGCCGAAATTTCATCCGGGGGGCACTCTTCTGGTATAATACAACAGGGGATTAAGCAGCATGAGTGTGAAAAAGCAGGTGTCCGAAACTTTTGTATTCCAGCCTTTTGAAGACCTGAAGAGGATTATTGAAAACAAAGGGATAATAATGCACTGCAAAGCCCCTGCCGCAAAAAAAGAGCAGCCCGTTAATGATGAAGAGCTGTTTGCCAATGCCATGAGAGAAGTCCGGGAAATAAAGGAATTCAGAAGCATCCCGGTCCGGCCCAAAAAGGCGGTTGTTGCTCCAAAGAAAAGCTCCTCTGACAAAGAGGCGCTGACAGTCCTCGAAGAAATCATTGACGGCCGGAGGTCTGTAAATCTCCCTGATACGCAGGAATATGTCGAATGGGTCAATCAGGATTACAAACGAAACATTGTGAAAAAGCTTCATGAAGGCAGGTTTGCTGTGCAGGATTACCTGGACCTGCACGGTCTTTGCCTGGAGGAGGCTGAAAGCTCGGTTGAACAGTTCATTAAGGAATCTCTGACAAAAGGGCACAGGTGCATCAGGATAATTCATGGAAGAGGACTCCGGTCTCCAAGAGGGCCGGTGCTGAAAGAGGCCCTGATCAAATGGCTTTCAGTGCGTTACCGGAAACATATCATCGCCTTCGTCTCCGCCAGGCAATGCGACGGCGGCCTCGGCGCCCTTTACATCCTTCTGCGGTAACTGCTGCAAATGCAAAACGTTTCCGGCACAATTCATAAACGCCGCGTGCTATTGAGCTTTCGCGCCTGCTGACCTTCTGATTTCCGTTTTTTCTGTACCGTGTGCAACCGTGCAGAAAAAGTATTGATTCATTTTCTGATATGTGCTAATTGTATTTTGTGGATATATTGGTCGTGGACGATGATCCGTACATACAACGATCTCTTTCTTTTGTATTAAGAAAAGAACGGTTTGACGTTGAAGTCGCCTCAAACGGCGAAGAGGCGCTGAATAAGGTCAGAGAGTTGAAGCCGAAGATAATCATGCTTGACCTTATGATGCCGAAGCTTAACGGATTTGCAACATGCCGGGCGATAAAATCAGACTCAGGAGCTAAGGGCAGTTACATTATAATCCTGACCGCCAAGGGGCAGGAAGTGGATAAAGAGACGGGTATGAGAGCAGGCGCCAATGAGTTCATGACAAAACCTTTCAGCCCCAGGGAAATAGTGGCGAAGGTCAGAAGCATTCTCGACACCTTCGCATGAAAAAGCTGTATCTTTATTTTTCTCTTCTGAGCATCATGCCTGCTCTGATTTGGACGGGCGGCGCAGAAAGTCAGTTCAGGTTTGTCTATTACTTGGTAATGGTCCTGTTCATTCCTCTTTTGAACTCGAACGCAATGCTGCGGGCGGCCTGGGCGTTTAGTATCCTCTATGCCGTGCTTCCTTTTTTGAAGGCCGGTGAATACCCTTTTTATACCATTACAATAAATGCAGCATCTTTTATGATGATGGCGGTTGCTTCAGGGCGCCTTGCGGACACTGTAAGGAAAGACAGAGATGCTCTTCAGAGGAAAAGCGATATTTTTCTCAGACTGACAAATACCCTCAACCTGCAGATCATGAACCTCCAGTCGACAGTCGACTCTCTTAAAGAAGCGTACTTGCAGTCGCAGGAATCCGACAAAAACAAGACATTTTTTATATCCAATGTTTCTCATG
>JAOUFP010000469.1 GCA_029858145.1 Nitrospirota bacterium
CCCTCGGTCTTCAGCCGCTCGACCGCCTTCATGGTCAGTCCCGAATGAACGGTAACAAAATCAACCCCTTCAGCGGCGTGTTCTTCTATCACCGCAAAAAGGTCTTCGGCAGTCATTTTGGCAATCGACCCCTTCTGTTCCGCCGCCCTTACCGCTGCCTCGTATATGGGGACCGTGCCGACGGCAACCGGCGATCTGCTGAGCATCATTTTGCGGAGTTCCTTTATCGGCCCGCCGGTCGAGAGGTCCATGACCGCGTCAGCGCCGTATTTCACGAGGACCTCGAGCTTTTCCATCTCGCTGTCGATCGATATCTTGTCCTTCGACGTCCCGATATTGGCGTTGATCTTCGTGCGCATCATCCTGCCGATCCCGAGAGGCGTTATCTTATGGTTCCTGTTTATCGGGATGACGCTCACCCCTGCCGCGATGTCTTCCGAAAGCTGTTCGGGTGAAAGCCCCTCTGCCGCGGCAACGAACTTCACCTCGTCAGTAATAATTCCTTTTTTTGCCATCTCAATTCTTGTCATTTCAATAACCTCATAAATTCTTCTGTATTTGATCGTATGTCATCAGAGCCGAAAATAGCCGAAATCAGGGCTATTCCTGACGCCCCGGCTTCCAGCACGCTCCCTACTCTCTCTTTTTTGATGCCGCCTATCGCAAAGACAGGCACCGATACTCTTTTCATGACCTCACCGAGCAGCTCAGGGCCGAGAGGCTTCCCGTACTTCATCTTGGAAGGAGTTTCAAAAATCGGGCCGAATGTGATGAAATCAGCACCGTCTTCCTCAGCCCTTTCCGCCTCGGCGATGCTGTGTGTCGATACTCCGATGAGCATGCCCTCGCCTGCTGCCTTCCTTGCAGCAGATGCGGGAATGCCTGCGCCGCCGAGATGCACACCGTCGGCATCTGCGGCAAGCGCCACATCTACCCTGTCATTGATAAAGAGTTTCGCTCCGTATCCGGCAGTGAGTTTTCTTAAACAATACGCCATGTCCAGCAGGTCCCGTACGCCGAGATCCTTTTCGCGCAACTGGAGAGCCTGCACGCCGCCCTTCAGGGCCTCTTCCACCGCGGCAGGCAGCGAATACGCTGGCGCCAAAACATTTCTGTCGGTCACAAGATAAAGCTGAAAGCCCGGTTCCCGCTGCACCCTCTTCAACTGCTCCTAAATCACGTTTTCAAGCCAAATAAAGAGCGCATTCTCAAAAATAAAGGTAAAACCCGCCAGAACCCACATCGTACGTTCTATCGCCTTCAGCCCTGCTTTGAATACGCTCAAACTTCCAAAGATAAAGAAAAACCACGCCACAGAAATCCATTTCAGATTAAAGGGCGAAACCCAAAGGACCAGCATCGATATGAAGATGCCGAGGGCAAGAAACGGCCCCCAGTAGTAAAGCATGTTTTTCTCTTCGTTCACCATTCTTCTGGCCCTCAATGCTCCAAAAAGATATACCTGCCACCAGCTCCCCATAAAAAAGAACAGAACGCCATACCTGTCGAGTCGTGCAAGCGGCATGATCTGCTGGGGAAACGACTTCGTCTCCACAGCCCATATGGTAAAAATAAATAAGGCCGGAATCACCGCCATAAACAAAAAACCAAAGAAATCAAGCAGATAGAAACCTAAAGGGATTTCCTCTTTCCCTTTCTTCTCATCCCGCGCGCACATAAAAAATTCAATCCCGAGCAGGACAGGCACGACAAGATACGCAAACTGCTGATATCTGTAGACCTCCATTCCACTCTACCTCCCCCTTTTGTCCGTGACAGTGCATAATTTTATTTATTTAACAAACAGCAGGTTTTACTGCTATTCCTGCCGCGCACCACTCACCAATTATAACAGTCTCATAATTGTATGCGCCTGATTATCAGAAAATCACTACTGCCCTCCCTTTTCCTAAGTGAGGAATTCCCCCCTCTTTTCCGCTTCGGCGGATCAGCCGGGGATGAGGAAAGAAAGGCAAGGGGAAATTTTTCGGTCAGATGTGAATTCAATTATAACCCTTTATACTCTTTGTTAAAGCATCCCCTCTATCGGACTGCTCGCGGTCGCGTATAATTTTCTGGGGATCCTGCCTGCCTTGTACGCGAGCCTTCCGGCCAGCACCCCGTACTTCATCGCCTCTGCCATCGCAATCGGGTCTTTCGCCCCCGCGATCGCCGTGTTCAGAAGCACGGCATCGCATCCCAGTTCCATGGCAATAGCAACATCAGACGCGGTCCCGACACCTGCATCCACAATGACCGGCAGCTGTATTGTCTCGAGTATGATCTTCAGGTTGTAAGGATTTCGTATGCCGAGCCCCGAGCCGATCGGCGCGGCAAGCGGCATGACCGCGGCAGCCCCGGCATCGACCAGCCTCTTCGCCATGATAGGATCGTCATTGG
>JAOUFP010000337.1 GCA_029858145.1 Nitrospirota bacterium
GTATACGGGAACACAATGAATCCCTCCTTTGCCAGTATCTCGGTCGCCTCAAGCAGTCCGATCACATCAGGGAAAAGGGTCTTTTCATCGCCGATCACCTCGATCTTTATCATATCGGACACTCCGGTCTCCCGCGCAAGGCGCGAGTATCTGAGGGCGTCAGCCACGTTGTAACACCCGGCGGTATTGGGCAGGATTTTGTACTTTTTCGGATCAATAAAATCGAGGAGGTTTTCGGATTTCCTGTCAGTGATGTTCGTCCTCCTTACCGCAACGGTCACGACATCTGCCCCCGATGCCTCGATGGCCCTTGCCGTCTCCTCAAAGTCCTTGTATTTCCCTGTCCCAACCCAGAGCCTTGAATTGAACTCTATGCCTTTAATTTTGAGTTTATCGTCCATATTCTTCTCCTTCATTCAGTGAGCGTCACCCGCCTCCGACAAAGTTCACGATCTCGATCGCGTCTCCGTCATGAAGCCCGAAGCTCTCGAAATCCGTCCTTTTGATCACCTGCATGTTCACTTCAACGGCAACCCTTCCGGATATTATCCCAAGCTCTTCAAGCAGTTCCCTGAGCGTCGCCGCCTGTATATTTTCGTGAAGCTCGCCGTTTATCGTCAGTCTCATAAAATAAAAAACCGCGTCCCTTCCGGGACACGGCCGCCTTTATCTCTCCACCTTAATCCCTGCGCCGGCATTACCCGTATCAGGTTCAAAGGGTCTCTCCCGCAAAACGAGAAACTCTCAGGCATATCTGCCTCCCCCAAAGTATAGTTAAGTATAGTTGAGCATCAGATTTAAAGTCAAACGGCGCGGCCTGCTCGGGTGTGCGACAAATTTATTGGTTGAAGCTGTACCGAAACTCCCCGCCTGTTTCAGGCGGGGTGCCCAAAGAGAGCGGGAATTGGCAAACATGGACTTTTTTTATTGAGGACGCACCACCCCCCCACCACTCCTCAACCGATGCGGGGAGTTTAAAAAAGGAGGCCGTCGCTCACCTCCCTGGGCATTTGAGCATAAGCTCTGATACCTGCTACACTAACGCATGGACGAATGGAAGAAAAACGTATATTTTGTCCTTGTCGAACCCAATGAACCGGGCAATATCGGCGCGTCCGCGCGGGCGATCAAGAACATGGGCTTCCGGAACCTCTGTCTCGTAAAGCCTCCGGCCGAAATGACGGAAGAGGGAAGATGGTTTGCCCGCAATGCCCATGATGTTCTCGACTCCGCGGCTGTCCATGACTCTGTCAGGGAAGCGATAAGAGATATGGCCGTTGTCGTTGGAACGAGCAGGAGGACGGGAAAGCGGCGCGGGGTGATAATGCCGGTTGAAAAGGGAACGGCAAGGATCCGGGATATAGCAGCAGGCAATAAAGTCGCGGTCCTCTTCGGAAGAGAGGCAAGGGGACTGTACAACGATGAGGTCGATGAATGCGGTTTCATGATCAAAATCCCGAGCAGTGAACTCCAGCCCTCCCTCAATCTTTCCCAGGCGGTGCTGATTATCGCGTATGAACTTTCAAAACATAGGGAGGCGATGGATGAAAGGCACTGCGTCAACCGGAAGAAATATGGCAACTCGTCTCTCATGGAAGACCTCAAAACCCGTGGAGATATCGAACTCTTATACGAAAGAATCGCCGGCGTCCTGGAAATGCTTGAATACCTCCCGAGAGGTGACAGAAACCTTAAGAAAAATATTACTGTCAATCTTAAGCGCTTCATCGGCAGGGCAGGGATTACTGAAAAAGAACTGAATATGCTCCTCGGGATATGCACCCAAATAGAAAAAAAGGTGGTTGAAAAATAGCTGGATGGCATGACCTATTGCAGACTCCGACAGCAATTCCGCAAAGGGAAAGCTTCACCCCTTCTGTTTATTTCAAAAGAAGTACTGAACCGCAGCGCGTTATATGCCTCGCCATGCCGCCGGAAAACCACTCCTGACTGACGTGCGTCCTGCCATAAATTGCCTTTGTATCCGTTTCGTCATGTCCGCGGAGTTTCTCCCGGAAATATGGCCTATTCCGGCAGCAGGACGGTCATGCCTTTCTGGATATTCTCCCCGCCACCAATGGCCTTTCCGATCGAAATCTTTTCTTTCACCTTATCGATCACGATCGCGCCTGCCTTTTCCATCGATACATCGAGAAGTTCGCCTGTGTCAGGGTCTCTGAGCACTTCTGTCTGGCCGACATCAAATGTCTGGCCGCTGCTGACTCCTTCCCGTGCCCCCCTGTTTATATATACGTTTCCGCCCTTCACCATCAGCACTGTGCCTTCCCAGGGTATCTTCTCGAGTTGTCTGGTTATAAACTCCACCGCCTCATCTATCGCCTTCTCAACCGCCTTTCCCACATTGGTTCTTTTGAACCCGCCAAGATCAGCGCCCCAGTCCCTGTCTGAAAAACCCACATCAACCCCTGTCGAAGAGGCGTCTCCCACAACCTTTCTGGAAGCAAGGACCTGCCCTGTTGTCGAATCAGCCACATAAATCACGGCGTTTATCTCTGCATTATCAGTTGAAGCCCCGATCTTGAATCCGCGTATACCGAGGCCTCCTCCGCCGCCTGAGGTGGAATGCGGGGAATGAGTGATCTCGCCTTTGACCAGGAGCTGCGCAGGGGTCATCTGGCCGATTACCGGTTTTTTCTTTCCTCCCGCTGTCCTGCCGGATTCGGCAAAATCCTGCTCTGCCATCGCCTCCCCTCTCATGTCCTTTTCTCCAAGGACGATAAACTTTCCGGTCTGCTGAAGGCTGTCGGCAAGCACCGTTCCCCACGTTTCTGCAAGGTTCCACTGGCCTGACCAGCCGGAGCGGTTATCGAACTTGGACACCATTATGGAATATCGGAGATTGCCTTTGTTGTCCGCGATAGCGGAGCTTGAAGCAGCAAATACAAATAATACTATATAGAAAAAAAGAAAAAGTTTTTTCATCCGTAACCCTGAAATTTTTCTCATTTATACGCAGGGCTTTGTCTGTTTTCAAGTCCGGCAACGCTATGTGTTACGCCTCTCTGCCCCCGCATGATTCTGATGTCTCAGGCAGCATTGCGTTTTCAAACAAAAAAAGCTGAATTCCGCATAATGAAAGGCTTTCATGCGCCTGTGATTGCGATGACCTGCTGATAATCTGACTTTTCGTGGCAATACCGGCGCCATGAGAAAATAAAAGGGCCCCTTTCGGGGCTTAGAGAAAAAGGAGGAAATGTTAGGCTCAATTTATTTATACCATTTTTCCCCCTGAAGCGAAGTGATGCATGTCACAGGAAGTCAACAAACTTTATGGCATTTAAACACACGAGTGAAATTCCCTCTTTAAGAATCATCACCTGACGGGGTAAAGGTTGATTTATGCTGCTATAACAATCTTCCTTTTCACAGAATGTCTTCTGACTGAATCAATCGCAATTTGTTGTTCAAATACCCTATCTCATGAGGCCCCTGCACGTATAATGTCCCTGTTCACCTTTAGTCTCCGAAGATCACAGCTCGAAAATGTTTGCAACGTATTGCATCATATGTTGTCAACAAATAGATTTGTCCGGTTATGGAGCACATAAACTGTCCGGTCTGCAGCTATTAGATTTTAGGCAGCTTTAATATCAGCACTGAGAAGTTCCTTTCCATGGGAATTAAAGGAAGCCAG
>JAOUFP010000197.1 GCA_029858145.1 Nitrospirota bacterium
GTCCGGTCACGTAGTCGTCCTCACCATGGCCTGGCGCTATATGAACAACCCCGGTGCCTTCCTCCAGAGATACAAAATCGCCGAGGACAGCCCGTGATTTTCTGTCAATGAAGGGATGATCTGCCTGCATGCCTTCAAGGTCTTTGCCCAGGACCCTTGCGATCACCTTTCCCTCAAGCCCAATTCTTTCTTTGAGCGGATCGATCCTGCCTTCCGCAACTATATATACCTCGTCAGCCTGTTCCACCGCAGCATACTCGAGATCAGGATGAAACGCCAGGGCGAGGTTAGCAGGGAGCGTCCATGGAGTCGTTGTCCATATGACGACAAAGACCTTTTTGCCCTTCAGTGCAGGGAAGTACTTTCCGGTATTTTCCCCGTCAAGACCGAATTTTACGAATACCGAAGGCGATTCCTTGTCAGCGTATTCCACCTCGGCTTCCGCAAGGGCGGTCACACAGGACGGGCACCAATGGACAGGCTTTTTTCTTTTCTGCACATACTTGTTCTTTACGAAGGAATTGAATTCCCTGACGATCGATGCCTCGTAATCGTAGGTCATCGTGAGATAGGGCTTTTCCCAATCGCCGAATACGCCGAGACGCCTGAACTCCTCCCTCTGGATATCGACAAATTTCGCCGCATATTCCTTGCAAAGCGACCTCTTCTCTATTATGCCGACCTTGTCCTTTTTATCTCCGAGATTCTTGTCGACCTGAAGTTCTATCGGAAGACCATGGCAATCCCATCCGGGGATATACGGGGCATAGAACCCCTGCAAAGTCTTGTATTTGACGATAATATCCTTCAGGATTTTGTTCAATGCGTGGCCCATATGTATATGACCGTTCGCGTAAGGAGGGCCGTCGTGAAGAATGTATGCTTTTTTCGCCTTGTTCTTCTCCTGGATCCGGCGGTAGATCCCTTTTTCATCCCATGTCTTCAGCATTTCAGGCTCCCTCTGCGAAAGGTTTGCCTTCATGGGGAAGTCTGTGTGAGGGAGATTTAATGTATCCTTGTAATCTTTACTCATAGCCTATGAAATTACCACTTGAGCAGTTTTATTGTCAAGCTGAGCAGAACCGGAAAACCGGCGGTCAGGGTTGGGTTTTTGTCTTCGCCTGATCTGTTCCATTGCCGCGAAACCGCAGGGCGGTCGGGCGTTTTCTGTCAGAATATCCATTTGCTGACCTTCCTCGTGTCCACACCCCGGTAAGCGCCCCGCTTTAAGACCCCGATGAAATTATCATACGTCACTTCCCCGTTGAATTCAGTAAAGCAGGCGCCGACTTCCCGGGGAGAATGCGCGTCAGACCCCCCGGTGAACGGCAGGTTCATTATGTTGGCAGCTTCAATCGCCCTGACATTAAACGCATGCATATTACAGCCGTTATAGCCTTCCACTGCGGATATGCCGTTCAGGTCATGTATCCTGTCGCCGAGACTGTTCCCTCCCCTGTACGGGTGTGAAGGGATCACAACACCGCCACGCTCGTTTACTATCCTTACGACGTCCCCGGCAGGCGCATACTTAATCGCTAAGGTATCCGTGTCGACTCCAAAGATGAGACAGTGGCCCTCTGCCGTCGAAAATTCGACTCCTCTCAGGATCAGAATACTGTCCTGGAACTTTTCCCTGAGTCCCTCGGCATACTCTGAAGCAGCATACGAATAATGTTCGGTAAAGGCGATGCCCTGAAGGTTCAATCCGATGGCCCGGAGTATCGCCTCCTCGGGTTCACAATCAGTATCCCCGCTGTATTTCGAATGGACGTGCAGATCAACCCTGAATTTCATGTCCTTATATATTAACAGGTATCCGGGAATATTCTGAAGGCTTCTGCGAACTGCCCGAACCTCGCTGCAGGGGGAACCGAAGGACTAAAAGAAAATTATTGACTTCACTGTAAAACCTGAATTAATGGAAGAACTCAGGCGTGCGTCTTACCCCTTGGGTTCAGCCGGTATTGAATGTATAAGCCAAAGCTGAGTGTGGACTGTGCTCTTCACTGTTCCGGGGAACTGCCTGCGCCAGCCAATGAAGGCGGATTTTGTTCAGCGAAAAATGGTCATTTCCGAAGGAACAGGCTTGCGTTTTCTCTTAAATGCGCAAGAACTATCCTGCACATATCCTTTCGGCAGGGGGGCATATCTGTTCTTCGCCCACTTTTCTTTTATTGACCAAAAAGATTGCGCAGTCATGATAACCCGTGCTGAAACATTCCTGTTTGTGTATCATCGACGATGCCAGGGCAGCTACGCACAATTCAGGCTTTATAGCGCAGTAAGGACACATTGTCTTAAAATCATCGGAGGCCTGCAACGGGAATATCTTCTCATTCTTGCGATGTCTTTTCTCTGCCGATATCATTCTTCCTCTTTCCTCCATAGGCGTACTCACCTTCCCTGAGATTTACCGGCGAGGCCTTGCGAATCTCTCCCCCTGCCAGCCTCGGGCATATACGACGTAAGAGCCGGACAGATTCTGAAATCCTCGTCAAAACAATATCTCTCCATTCTGGCGAGGCCGGGGATATACATCAGCTCAAAAGCAACGCACACTCCGACATTCCCCTCTTTAAAGTATGGACAGCTCATGTATGCTCCCTTTTTTATTAACCGCTTTTTAGACATTAGCAAATAAATGTCTGACCATATATCGGCATAACTCCTATTTTTTTGTAGGATAAGGCCTTCTTAATATGTAAGGGAATGTCCTACTGACCCGATCAGACGAAGCCGGGGCGAAATGCCATTTATTTCCGCATGGCATCCGCAGCCGCTGGCGGTCTGAGGGGATGCAGGGCTGAGGGAAACAATCTCCTCTTAAGGATTTCAAGGACCCTTATTCTCCGGCTGCAATTAAAACGATCGCAACGGGAGATTAATGTGTTTACGACAAGTGGTACTGAGAAGGGTGCATAAAATCCATCTAAGCGTGGAGAAAGAATTCACTATGAAGCCCGCGGACAATAAAATCAGCTCCTGGGGGAAAGCCGGCCGGAACCTAACCCATATTATTCATAAATCTTTCTGGTGGCAACCAAACAACGAGGCAGGAGAAGGCATTGAGAGCGGTTTTATTTTCCGATGGTCCGACAGACTGGGCATATGAATATCAGTAGAAAAATGCCTCGGAGCAAAGCGGGAATGAGAGCCGTTGCCTTCTCCTGACTTTGAAATACGTCATTTTATGAATATGTGGACTATGGCAGCAGGGGCTCCCTGCAGTCTGAGAGCCGCGGCTCCAAAATATCTGCACAGCTTCAGAGCACAAAGTACGATGAAACATTGTCAGCCCTGATACAGTGACAGGAGGCAAACAAATGAAAAAGGAGACTGACAATCAAACGTGCAGACGAAGAAAGCAGGCAGAAACGAGGTTTTCCTCTCATCGACACCTGTAGCATTCAAAGGTAAAAAATGTCTTGATTTCGTTGTCCCCACTGTGCTTTTTGGCATGTCCGTCTGCAATTTTTTTCATTCAAATGCGCTATTCCCCGAAGAATTTATGAAAATTGACATCGACATAAGCGTTCAAAATCTCATGCCTGTTGACAATACCCAAAAACCTGTTTTTGTCTACTATCGGGATGATAGTCAGATTATTCTCAATCATCATTTCCATCAGTTTTTTTGCAGGAGTATCCATGTCGGCAGTTATGGGTGTTTTCGACATTATTTTTTCAGCAACGATGCCGTCCAGTGACATCCCATCCTTCAGGGCCCCGAGGATATCATATTCGGTCACTACTCCAACAATCTCCATTTGTTTGTTTACCACAGGAAGTCCGGGATCTCCGGAGGCCAGAAATTTATAAATGATGTCTCTGCCCGTGGCATCGGACATCACCGCAACCCAACGACGTAAAAGGTAACGCGAAGATAAAGTTTCCATTTCCCATTCTCCTTTCCTTTACGCTCTAAGCGTCTTTATACAGAGTTCATAAGAACGTACACCAACCTGCTTATATGTCTTTACAAATAAAGTGTTTTCCGGGTGCTTCTTATTAAAAGGATATCACACTATGGCAAGAAGTCAACGAAGGGCAAAAGTCAAGATCAACAATTCTTATTTTAACCTGACAGGCTTTTGGAAAAAGTTTTTTGCATGAACGATGTTTCCGCGCCAACGAAAACTCACGAAGCCGCTCAAGCAGGCCACACTCCACCTGACGGATCAAGGAAAACGAGGTTTAACTGATTTTTTTAGGTTCGACGACTCAAGACGGGGACTGTTCGGACTGAAACGTTCAGTAAGGGAAGGAATAATTTCTTTGGCATCGGTAAAAAAACGCCTGCTTTCCGCTTCCCGGCTGCATAATCTCATCTAAGACATCACATGCCAGGAACAAACTTTTGCCGAAGATTCTTTCCTGCAAAAGTGATGGCGTCAGGCAGCCTGTTATATTATAGAAATTTTATAATCTTGCCGGACTTGCAGCAGACTAAAGCTTCCTTCTTCACAGGTTTTTTCTTTCCCTCAATGCGCACACACAACAGAATCTTCTTAGGCTGAATTTTTTCCCCCCGGTTCATATTCCCCCCGATGATATTTGACGATACTTTTTATGCCCCCCACGAAGCATTTTGATTTTAACGGCGCGCACTATTTTTGTCAACCGGCCTTTGTCACAGGTATTGGGAAAAATGCGGATTTCCGCTCTGTTTGGATTACGCTGAAGACAGCATCACATTTCTGGCAAAGCTGCTTTCTGAAGGGAGAGGACAAAAAGATGGGTGCGGTCACGCTGTCACCTTAAAACCGGAAGGTGATTATGGGTAGCAGAGGCTCGCTTCAGGTCAGGGGGGCCGGAAGTGTGCCCTGGGGCATCTCTTACAAAATCCTTTATTCTTATCGTTTGCCTTGCGGATTATTTCACTAATTTCTTAAACAGACCGGTAATTTTTCGAAACCCGCCTCTTCGAGAATCATAATCGATAGAAGGGTATACCCGGATAAAACTGTCTTTCGTAATCTCATAGCTCTTTCCGCTATACCGTCTCTTTCCTGTCATGTCCGATAATATCGCCTTTCTCATGATTGGTACCTCTTAAAGGTTATCAAGGGATTCTTCCCGACAAGGGGTTGGGCTATTTCCTCATGTATAGTCTGAATCAGGAATATTAAAAAACGGTTAACTTTAAATGAATTAAATTTCATTTTACGAGAATGTCTGCTGAATGCCCCGCCGGGTGAGACGGGCATGAAAGCAGGATATCAAGGATAATAATCTTCCTTGCGTGCTGGGCCTGCTCTGCTTTTTGTGACGGCGTGCTTGACTCTTTTAACCGGAACTGTGTGCAGGCCGGTTGCGTTCCCGTCATTGTGACAGGGGCCTGCTTCGGGTGAAGCGCACAGGTTGATTTCGCTCTGAAAAATACCTCAGCAGGTGATGATTGCGGGACCCGGAACCGCAGTATATATTGAAGGCGTCACCGCAGAACAGAAGAAACGGCAATGAGATTTCGACATTGTCAATCCGCATCGGTCTTCGGGGCTACGCTCAGAGGAAAAAGATGTTATAATAACCTTTTTCCGGGACTTTGAACCCAGGCTCAGCAAATGGCGTTGTACAGGAGGGGAAATGACAGCCTTTATAGAATCGCTTGAAATAACTGATTCATCCTATTTGAATGCTCTGATATCAGTCCTGGCCTTTGTTGTGATCGCAAAGATCGCTGATATTCTTGTTGACAAGGTTCTGCGGCGATTCACAAGGTTTACCAAAACGGATATTGACGACAGGATCATCGACCTTACTCACAGGCCGATATTTTTGAGCATCATCATTATCGGCGTTGTGCTCGCGATTTCCTATCTCAGGCCCGCACCCGATGTTTTCTTTTACAGCAGCGGTGTTTTGTATTCCATACTGACGGTTATCTGGTGCATTACGATCATCAGGATAAGCAATGCGGTGATTGAACACGGGATCAGAAAGATATCGGATGTCACAGGACTGAGCAAGGACATCATCCCCCTCGTCGAGAATATCTCGAAGATCGCGATCATCATCGCCGCTCTCATGGTGGTTCTCTCTCTCTGGAAGG
>JAOUFP010000198.1 GCA_029858145.1 Nitrospirota bacterium
AGAGACGGTAAACTCGAATGCGTAGGCTGCCATGACCCTCATCCGTCAAACCCGAATTATAAGTATCTCAGAGTTGACACGAACAAGGGTGCAAGCATGGGCAACTTCTGCGCGATGTGTCACGGCTCCAAGGCAGATGCCGCAGCAGTG
Organism: Nitrospirota bacterium; assembly: GCA_029858145.1. Taxonomy (GTDB): domain Bacteria; phylum Nitrospirota; class Thermodesulfovibrionia; order Thermodesulfovibrionales; family UBA6898; genus JAOUFP01. Next base: position 151 of record JAOUFP010000198.1, read on the forward strand.
AAGAGCATGAAAATCTTCGACAGTATGGATGAAAGGACCACCACCAAGGCCCCGGCTCCTGCTGCAGCCCCGGCTCCTGAAGCACCAAAAAAGAAATGAATATGGAATGATCAGAAATACTTTCTGCATCCTTGATGGCATAGGTGAAAAACTCGAAAAGCGGCTCTGGCAAGAGGGGGTTTTAACCTGGAAAGATTTCACGGATGCGGATGAACTTCTTGGTTTCAGCGCTGAAAGGAAGAGGCTCTATGACGAGAGCCTCTTCCTGAATGCCTCAGAGCTTGATGCGGGCAATGCCGGTTATTTCAGTAAAAAGGTGAAACGCCGGGAACACTGGCGTCTCTATGATGTCTTCAAAAATGACGCTGTCTGTCTCGATATTGAAACGAACGGTCTGCAGCCAAACAGCGGCGGCTATGTAACGGTCGTAGGTTTCTACAACGGGTATGACTACAAAAGCCTTGTCAGGGGCGAAAACCTTACCGCGGATAACATCAGAAAAGAACTGCAGCAATACAAATGCCTCATTACGTTTTACGGCGCGGCTTTTGATATCCCCTTTTTATTGCGGTCATTCAGCGGACTTGAGTTTAATATGCCCCACTTTGATCTCTGTTTCGGTGTTAAACGGCTCGGTTTCAAGGGCGGTTTGAAAAAACTCGAATACGATATGGGTATCGCACGGGACGAGTCAGTCGTCGGACTCGATGGGTATGACGCCGTTAAGCTGTGGGAAGCAGCCAAAAAAGGCTCCGCAGAGGCCATGGAGAAGCTCATTTCCTATAACAGGGAAGATACGGTGAATCTTCTGCAGATTGCGAATATACTCTATGGAAGACTGAAACAATCAACGGGAATAGAGGAATATCTGTCCTGTGGAGTTGCTTGATAGATTTTTTACATACCTGTCCGTAGAAAAAGGGCTTTCTAAAAATACCCTCAGTTCCTATGCGACCGACCTGAGGAGATATGCGCTTTTTTTAAGTGAAAGAGAAAAGGATGTAACCGCCGGGCTCAGGAGTGATATCGTGGATTTCATCGAGGGCTTGAGAAACGACGGTTATTCCATTCCGAGCGTCTGCAGGTACCTTTCATCAATCAAAGCAATCTATAAATATCTGCTCATCGAGAATATCATCGGGATAGATCCGGCTGAAAATATCCAGATGCCCAAAAAATGGGAAAGGCTTCCGAGGGCGTTAAGCATAGCTGAGGTTATGGACCTGCTCCAGACGAGTTTCTCCGGCAAGACGGTCATGAGGGACTCCTCAATGCTGGAACTCCTTTATTCATCAGGCCTCCGTGTCAGCGAACTGGTGAAGATAAAACTGGGGGATGTCCATTTTGATGCAGGCTTTGTAAGGATCATGGGAAAAGGGTCGAAGGAACGCGTGGTGCCGGTGAATCTGCGGGCACTGGAAAAGATTAAAAGGTATATCGCGGAAGAGAGGCCCGTAATACTCAGGAAAAGGCAATCCCCATACCTTTTTGTGACAAAGATGGGCAAGCCGATGAGCAGGCAGCGTTTCTGGCAGACGCTGAAGGCGATAGGAAAGCAGGCAGGACTGGAGATTTCCCCTCACACCATACGTCATTGTTTCGCGACACATCTTCTTGAAGGGGGAGCTGACCTCAGGTCTCTCCAGAAGATGCTCGGGCATTCGGATATTTCAACCACCCAGATATACACAAAGGTAACGACCGACAGGATTAAAAAGGTCTTTAAAACCTATCATCCGAGGGCATAGTCCGGGGCGGTGTTTTTTGCGGTCCGAAGGGGTGCCGCTCAGCTTTTCTTGCCGAAGTCGACCTTTATCACTTTTTCCCTGGACGGAGAGATATCCGCCTTCCTGGCAGGCTTTTTATGAGTGGATTCCCTCACAGGAGGGGAAGCTGAAAACTGCGCGTTAAGTTCAGGGGAAAAAATTGAAATAATGCCGTCCGGGGGAATAAAGCACTTTTCGGTCTTTGTGCCGAAGCCGAGTGTTGCCGAGATGCCTTCGTCATTCCACTCAAAGTTCATCTTCGGGTTAAATACCAGGATGAGGCCTTTTTCTTTTTCTTCCGGCAGAAAGCCCCTTTCTCCGATAAGGACATCATCAGCATAGCCCACAAGAATGTAAACCCTCCCCGCAAGACCGAGGAGTTCAAAGAAAATATGCTTCTTAAGAGCGGTCAGATCGTGCGCCAAAATTCTTCTCCTTTGTTTATCGCAGAGACATGTTTCAGAATAAAAGTGAAACAGCTGTTTCAGCTTCTTTAAGAGGATAGTATGATCATTATGAATAAGTCAAAAGCAATGCGCAGAACGGCCGATGGAGAAAGGTCTGTTTGGCATTAATAGGCTGAAAAAGTTAATATAAACATATGAAAAAACATGATGGAAAACCGTTTGTTGAAATATACGCTGACGGCGCCTGCAGCGGAAATCCGGGTGCGGGAGGCTTTGGCGCGATCTTAAGATCAGGTGAAAAATGCAGGGAACTGTCAGGCTGCGAGAAAGTGACGACGAACAACCGGATGGAGATGATGGGGGTGATCGCCGCCCTTGAGGCGCTGAAAAAACCCTGCAGGGTCAGGGTGACGACGGATTCGAATTATATCGTGAAAGGCATGACAGAATGGATAGGGGGCTGGATAAAAAATAACTGGAAAAATTCCCAGAAAAAAGAGGTTTTGAACAGGGACCTGTGGGAAAGGCTTTTAGATGCTGCGAAGGACCACGAGATAGACTGGGAATGGATAAAGGGTCATAACGGCCATTATGAGAATGAGCGGTGCGATCTGCTTGCCCGGGAGGCGATCAAAAAGTGCGGGAAAGGCCCGGCAGATGGAAAAGCCTGAACTGCTCGCGCCTGCAGGCGACTTTGAAAAGCTCAGGACGGCCCTGCATTACGGAGCTGACGCGGTCTATATCGGAGACTCGAGATTCAGCCTGCGGGGCAAGGCCGGAAACTTTCATCACGAGGAATTAAAAGGCGCTGTGGAGTACGCGCACGCGCATAATGCCAGGGTGTATGTGACCGCGAATATCTTTGCCCACAACCGGGACCTGAAGGCTGTGGAAGACCATATATTACTGCTCGGGGAGATCAGGCCCGATGCAGTGATCGTCTCTGATCCCGGGATATTCACCATGTTCAGGCGCATTGCCCCCGAGATTGATATCCATATAAGCACACAGGCGAACATTACCAATACTGAGACAGCGAAATTCTGGGAAGGTCTCGGTGCCAGGAGGCTTATTCTTGCGCGTGAGCTTTCGGTCGAAGAGATAGGGGAAATCCGCCAGAAGACCTCGATAGAGCTGGAGGTTTTTGTTCATGGCTCGATATGCATATCCTATTCGGGCCGGTGCTATATCAGCAGTTTTCTCGCTTCCAGAAGCGCGAATGCCGGGAAATGCACCAATTCCTGCCGGTGGAACTACGCGCTTATGGAAGAGAAGCGGCAGGGAGAATATCTGCCGGTCCTTGAAGATGAAAGAGGCACGTATATTATGAGTTCCCGGGACCTCTGCATGATCGACCATCTCCCTCTTCTGGCAGAGGCGGGGGTCAGCAGCTTCAAGATAGAGGGAAGGATGAAAGGGATCAATTATGTTGCCGGTGTCGTGAAGACCTACCGGGAGGCTGTCGATGCTATCGGAAAAGGCGACAATCCCGAGCTTCGCGCCAGATGGCACCGGGAGCTTTCGATGTTCAGCAGCCGCGGCTATACGACCGGTATGTTTTTCGGAAAACAGCCTGATGCCGATTATAATTTTGACGGCGAAAGCTACCGGATGAGCCATGAACTTGTGGGGGTCGTCCTGGAGGTAACGGGCAACTCCGCGAAAGTCGCCTTAAGGAACAGACTGGATGAGGGAGATCCGGTAGAGTTTCTTTCGCCCGGACTCGAAGGAGGTCGATTCGCAGCGGAGTCAATCCGTAATGCCGAGGGAGTTGCCGTTACTTCCGCGAGGAATGAAGAGATAATATTCCTGAAGGTTCCCGATGGTGTGAGGGAGAATGATCTGATAAGAAGGAATAAAGATTTCAGGGGGGCGTTGAAGGAAGTCCTTCACCTTGCAGGAGACACGCGTCAATGAGCAAATTTTTCCTTTTTGCCCTCCTGTACTGGCTGCTGGGGAATCCGTTTGTCGCTCTGCTGGTCATTCTGATTATTTATTTCACGATAGACAGAACATACTTCGGCTTTATCCCCGACCCTTTTAAGGCCTTTAAAAAGGCCGGAAGAATCAGGGAACTGCATAACATTGTGGCGATAAACCCCTATGACGCGAGATCTTTGAAGGAGCTCGGCATATTCATGATCGATAAAAAAGATTACAGAAAGGCCCGCGAATATTTTGAAAAAGCCGCGGATAAGATGTCTGACGACCCTGAGTTCAACTATTATTACGGGCTTTCCGTGGCAAGATCGGGAGAGATAGGGAAAGGACGGGAACTGCTTGACGCTGCCCTGAAGAAATCACCCAGCCTCAAATACGGAGAGCCGTATATTATGTTTGCGGAGGTCTACATTGATAACGGTGACTACGCCGGCGCGCTTCCCCTGCTGGAGAGGTTCGGGAGTATCCATTCTTCGAGCTCGCGGGGATTTTATCAGATGGGGGCGGTGAAATTAAAGCTGGGCATGAATGCGGAAGGGAAGGATTATTTGAGGAAGGCGATAGCGGCCTTCAAGGCTTCCCCGCGATTCAAGCGCAAAGTGGACAGAAGGTGGGCGTGGAAGGCACGGGCGCTGCTCAGAAAGGCTTTATGACGTCTGGACTTTACGAGCCATATTCTGCAACTGGCGAAGCTGACCTTCGTTCCGGCCGCCTTTTTTCTGTTGTTCCAGGCTTGTTTTCCGGCAGCCATAATCTCCTCAGCGAATCCTCCGGGTGGAAAACTCACCCTGCGGGTACAGATCCCGAATGCTTTCGGGACTTAACACCCCATTTGCCTCCGCCTCAGCGGATCCGGGGCGAAAAGAACGGAGACGAAAAGAGGGCGAAGACGCGCAGGCCGGCATACCAGCTGAGGGTTTCAAGCGCAATGAAACACGGGGAGATCAGGATACCTGCTTTTTTGTTTTATCCTGTATAATCAAAGAAGCGGGGACTATGAATCCGAAACAGAGACCGGGGAAAGAGAACTCAGGAGGAGAGCAGGCATAGCCATGGAGCATAAAAAAAAGGTACTCGTGATAGATGATGATCAGTCCGTGTGTGATGCGTTTGCCCGGACACTCAGTGACAGGGGATATGAAGTATACACTGAAACCCGCTATCCGCAGGGCGTCAAAAAGGCTGAAGAAATCCTGCCGGATCTTGTGTTCGTAAGTCTCCTGCTCAATACTACCAATGGTTTGAAGGTGAGCAAGGAGATACATGCTCTGGATAAGCTGAGGAAAGTGCCTGTAGTAATGCTCACTTCCTACAAGGGAGAACTTGATCCCAAGTATACGGTTACCATAGGAGTTGTGGATGTGCTCGTAAAACCCCCGCGTGAAAACGATATTATTTTAAAAACAGCGGCTATCCTTGGAAGTGATGCCGTCCGGAATGAAGAAGATCAGGGTTTCCCCGGTGTGCCTGACGAGGAAAATTCCGGTACATTTGCATACCGTTCCAAAGACCGCGAACAGGCTGAAGGGTTTGTCTCCGGCACCACGGTGAAAATGGATAAAGAAGGTTTTGAGTTCCCTGACGAACATCACGAAATCCCGGAAATGCGTGACGAGGAGCTGACCCGGAAAAGGGAACATGTCTCTCCGTTGGGGGATGCATTGAGTGACCGGAAAGAGATCAGCGAAACAGAACCGGAGGAAGGCAGCTTTGGTGAACTGGACGGGGAGATTGATGAACCGATAGATTTCGGAGAAACCAAAGCTGCCTT
>JAOUFP010000199.1 GCA_029858145.1 Nitrospirota bacterium
GGACTCCAAGGGGACACCGAGATGACCTAGTACAGAGCAGGATGGCTTTGACAGTTTATAGGTTTTGTCCGTATTTCGCCCGGGATTAGTGTATACCCCGAGAGAGATCGATTCTATTTGTAACCCCTTGAAATAGACAGAATATCAAAATTGCACATAGGTGCAGAGTATAAATGAAAATAATCGCTGTCGAGAGATAATAAGAACTCGGAGTTATCACGTTTCCGTTTAATGTTACAAAACTGCATGTTAAACAGATAAAAATCAATAAGGAAAATAAAATTTTGATTGCCATGAAAATCATGTGCATGCTATTTTTAATGCTAATTAATGGAGAAACACAGAAACTGTTTAATAACGTTATTGCGATGTTAAACAGAAACTGCATAATAACTTGTTATAAAGTGAAATAGTCTCACAAGAGGGGGATATGCTTCATTCGCATAAATTCAAAATAATTGTTTTAAACGCTATAAAATTGATTATCTGTGTCATTATGTTGAACGGATGTTGCATGAAGAACAATTTAAGCGAGTGTGGCATTGCATACGACTCACCGATGGATATTGTAAAAGCTCAATTATCTGATGATGGCCTTCTTTTGGTTACCAATAAATCTGTTCGTTCGGGTACCCGGAGCTATGGCAAAATAGGCAAAGGACAGATATATATGACATGTGATATAAATGCTGGCTTAAAGGAGATTAAGGACTTAACCGCAGATGTAAATAAAGGAAGATATGGTGATTATTCAAACATTTCTCATCCGTTGTCGGGCGAACTTACTCAATACCTGCGGGCAAACGACGAACATAAATACTTCTATGCCAAGTGGGTCAAGTGTTCAATAATTGAAGCTGGAGATGATTCATCTCGGCAACATACACTGCCGACGGTTAATAATAATACGCTGAAATCACTAATTAATGAAAACATATTCTTTTACTCAGATGGCCCAGCCAATTATTATCCGCTTCGGAATTATCTTATTGTGAAGAAGAACGATAACATCTATATCATCCCTGTATTTTATGCGGATACGCAACGCCGTGAAACAGCTTTAAGATTTTTCAAATATCCTCTCTATCCGGTCATGATTGCATTGGATATAATCACATTTCCAATTCAGATTTTAACTATGGAAAGCGCAGGTCATGGTACTGGTGGCTTTTATCCAATATGCCCTGACTGGACGAAGTTATTTTAACGTAGAATTCTTTGTGGTGATGAGAAACCAACTTTCTAAATATGGGATTCTGATCGAAGATTATTTTATAACAAGGGGCTCCACTTGACTGCGAATAGCCGCAGTTTAAAATTGGAGGCCTGTGGCTCGGCAAGTGAGCCCCGTCGTTCCCCCCTCGCTTCCTTCGGAGAATGCGGCGCCTTAAGGCACGAAGCGGAAAGCAACAATTTCTCCTTGACTCTCATCATCTCCACGGGGTATAAACAACAAAAAAAGGAGATACGTTATGCGCAAAAAGATAAGCCGTGCCCTTATGCTGGCAGCATGTCTGCAGATATTTATGATTTCTCCGTCGCCTGCTGAAACCATCGTGGTCGAATGCCCGAAGGTGTATGCCAAAAACCCTTTTACCCTCCTGCGGATCGAAAACGGGGTTGACTGGCAGGCATCAGAGTCCAGCGGCTATGTTATGCATTGCAGAAGCTACATCAACCCGCAGGGTTATTTGACCTGCTTTTATACGCCTGCCGCCCATGGCGCATCGGATGTCTTTACGCTTAAACGGCTGCCTCCGGAGGAAACAACCTGCAAAGAAACGAATATTGAATGTCGCTTTGAGTGCACAAAGGCGGCGGAGCCGCCCAAGGTCGAGAGGTCCGTTAAACCCCCGATGTCGATTCCGCGACTTAAATAACTTCATGAAGCGGGGGGATGAGGTCCTCGTCCCGGCCCCCTCCCCTTCTGATAGCCCTTGCCCGGCCTCGGCCAAAAATTTATGCCGAAGCATGAACCCATCCGTTTTTTCCTTCATCCCGGAGATTGTGTTATATTCCTTTGCATGAACAGCGCAGATTGTTTTGATAAAATCAGATACCCGCGCACTCTCCTGAGGCCCCGGAGGCGTGTCAACGCCGACATTGACAGGCTCCTTGCCGAACTGAGGAAACATGCCGGCAGGGGGCTCCACCTCGGCTCAGGAAGCACAAAACTGGAGGGAATGATCAACTGCGACCTCTTCAACCCGGAGGCTGACCTCAGGGCGGACGCGAAGGATCTTTCGATGTTCGAAGACGGCTCGGTCGACTATATTGAATCCCACCACATGATCGAGCATCTTTCGTTTGCGGACACCGATACCGCGCTGGCAGAATGGCGCCGCGTGCTTCGGCCGGGGGGAGTGCTCGTCATCTCCTGCCCCGACATCTCCAGGGTATTTCTGAAATGGCTCGGATACTCAACCATATATCCGCTGTTTCCGCGCCAGGAGAAACTCGATTTTATAATAAAGATGCTGGTCGGCCCCCAGCAGCATGAAGGCCAGTTCCACAGAAACGCCTTTGATTTCAGGCGCATGTCCCAACTCCTCGCAAGACACGGGTTCACGGTGGAGTTCAGTTTTTCCCCCTATTCAGAGCGGCCGACCCCTTCTTTGCTGGTGATCGCACGAAAAACCGGCCCGCCGCAGTAGTGCAATAGTCGCCCTTTTTTTTGCCGATAGGATAAAATCAAAAACGCATTTCCCTCGCGCGAGGGGGCTGAGAGGAGATTTGACAGGGGTATGGGAAAGAGACTTAAAGACATGCCCGGCTTGCAGCCAGGCACGGGGATACATCTCCTGACGCTGAGGTTTTTCGACGCGGGCCTTGAAAGGGACTTCCACGACTTTTATTTTGCCTCTTCGCTGAAAAGGCTGCGGTATGCGATTGCCCTCGGCTTTTTTCTGTACGCGGTTTTCGGGATACTGGACAGTTGGGCGATCCCTGAGGCGAAATACAAGGCGTGGTTTATCCGCTACGCGATCGTCTGCCCGCAAATCGCGGCATTTTTCATCTTCTCCTTCTCCCCCCGCTTTAAGAAGTATATGCAGCCCCTGTCAGCCCTCACAATCCTGGCAGCGGGGCTGGGCATCGTGGCCATGACCGCCTTCGCCAACTCCTCGATGGTTTACGCCTATTATGCCGGACTGATACTCGTCATCATGTTCGCGCTGCTGCTGAACCTGGGGTTCCTGCATGCCGCGTTCGCTTCCTGGACGATTGTCTGCGCATACGAAATTACCGCGCTCTGGATAAACCCGATCCCGTTGCAGGTCTTCGTCATCAACAACTTCTTTTTTATCTCGGCCTGCATTGTCGCGATGTTCGCCGGATACATGATGGAATTTTCAGTCCGGAAGGATTTTCTCCAGATGAAGATCATAGAAGACACCGCACTTGCACTCGCCAGCGAGAACGCCAGGCGCAGGCTGGCTGAAGAGGAGCTGCAAACGGCGAAAGAAAGTCTCGAAAGCAGGGTAAGGGAGCGCACTGCCGAACTGTCCGCACTGAATGAACAGCTCTGCCATTCGCAGAAGATGGAGGCGGTCGGCCTCCTTGCGGGCGGCATCGCCCATGACTTCAGCAATATCCTCACGACGATGAAGGGCTGTGCCTATATCCTCCGGAATAAATTGAAGCATGACCCGCATCTGCTGCATTATGCGCAGCAGATACTCTCTTCCTCTGATAAGGCAAACGGGCTTACCCAGAGCCTGCTCGCCTTCAGCAGGAAGCAGATAATCACCTCGAAGCCCGTTCACGTCAATGCGGTTATTGAAAGGGTGAAAAAGCTTTTGTCGCGCCTTATCGGCGAGGACATAGCGCTTACGGTGGAGCATCCTGCCGGGGACCTTACGATTAAGGCGGACAGCAGCCAGCTGGAACAGCTGCTCATGAACCTCGCCACGAACGCGCGGGACGCGATGCCTGACGGCGGGGATGTGTCGATCACCGCAGCTGCTGTTGAGGTGGACGAGGAATTTATCAGGGAACACGGCTACGGGCAGCCCGGCAGATATCTGCTCATCACCTTTACTGACAGCGGCAGGGGCATGAATGATGTGACAGTTGAAAGGATATTCGAACCGTTCTTCACGACAAAGGATCCGGGGAAGGGGACAGGCCTCGGGCTGTCGATCGTCTACGGGATCGTCAAGCAGCACGGCGGCCACATAACGGTCCGGAGCATGCCGGATGAGGGCACCGCCTTCCGGATATATTTCCCCCTCATAGAACCATCGGAGAACGACGTCCCTTCAGAGCCGCAGCCGGCGCCCCGCGGCGGCTCGGAGACCATCCTCATAGCAGAGGATGACCGGAATGTGAGGAGCATTGTTGGTGAGGTCCTGCGTGATGCGGGATACAAGACGATCGAGGCGGCAGACGGGGAAGAGGCGGTGAGGCTGTTCATTGAAAACTGGAAGAGGCTCGACATGGTCCTGCTCGATGTGATAATGCCGCGGAAGAACGGCAGGGAAGTCTATTATGAGATAAAGAGTATCTGCCCCGAGAAGACTGTACTCTTTACCAGCGGATATATCGCCGATGTCATGGACCGCGATGAGCTGCTGGGGGAGGGCATGCATTTCATATCCAAGTCAGCCACACCCGAGGAGCTCCTGGCGAAGATCAGGAAATTGCTGGACTCACTGGTGGAAGGGACCAACCCCTGACCGGCCCCATCGCATGTCCTGCAACTTTTTTTTCAGGCGCCCCCCCCGCGTCCGCTCTCTGTGCTGAAAGGGCCGCCGGTCCCTTGTCAGTGAGCCGGCGGTTTTGCTTTATAAAAGCGCGCAAAAACATTATAATTTCCCCAGACAATTTCCGGCTGCTAGAATATTCAGGAGGGACAGATGAGAAAGGCGAAGATCGAGAGGAAGACGAAAGAGACGGACATCAGGGCAGAGCTGGACCTTGACGGCACAGGGAAGTATGCCGTGGATACCTCGATCCCTTTTCTCGACCATATGCTCTCCCTGATGTGCAAGCACGGGCTCTTTGACCTGACGGTAAAGGCGAAGGGGGATGTGGAGATCGACGACCATCACACGGTGGAGGACACCGGGATCGTCCTCGGCAAGGCGCTGAAGCAGGCGCTCGGCGACATGAAGGGAATCAGCCGTTACGGGCAGGCCTCAGTGCCGATGGACGAGGCGCTCGCCTCCGTCTGTCTCGACATCAGCGGAAGGGCCTATCTGGTGTACAGGGTGGAGTTCCCGAAGAAGAGCAAACTGCGGAACTTCGACCCTGATCTCATCGAGGACTTCCTCCAGGCCTTCGCGGGCAACGCCGGCATCACCCTTCACGCGGGCGCGGCCTATGGCAGGAACACGCACCATATCATCGAGGGGATATTCAAGGCGCTCGGACGGGCGCTCCGGCAGGCGGTGACGATCGACCCGAGGGTGAAGGGCGTGCCTTCGACAAAGGGCAAGCTCTGATTATCTTTTGCCGGGGGAATGATGAAAGCAAAATATCTGAGGACGCTCATCCCGCTGCGGGATATCGACTGTGTCCTGCTCGACATGGACGGGACGCTGCTCGACAAGTATTTCGATGACTACTTCTGGGAGCACCTCCTTCCGGAAAAATACGCGGAAAAAAAGAACATCACCTTCGGCAGGGCAAAGGAAGAACTGCTGCAAAGGTACAAGGCGCACGAAGGGACGCTCAACTGGACGGACATAGACTTCTGGTCGAGGGAGGTGGATATCGACATCCCGGCCCTGAAGGAGCAGATACGCCACCTGATCGAGATCCATCCCCATGTCGAAGAGTTTCTGCGGATGCTCCGGCGGCACCGGAAAAAGGTGTATCTGGTCACGAACGCCCACTACAAGGTCCTCGACCTCAAGCTGAAGAAGACCGATCTGGGAGGCTATTTCCACGCGGCCGTCACGTCCTGCGGGATCGGCTATCCGAAGGAGATGCTGGAATTCTGGGAAAAGGCGGAAAGGCAGCTCGGCTTCGAAAAGGAGAAGACCCTTTTCATCGACGATACCGTGGCGGTGCTGAAGACCGCG
>JAOUFP010000200.1 GCA_029858145.1 Nitrospirota bacterium
GCGTCCGTTGCCCACCCTGCCACCCGGTGCTCCTGAATCGGTGTTCGAGGAATCCGATTTTTTCCTCCTTTTTGCCCCTGTCAGTACTGTCAGGGCCAAAGAAGATATCGATATTTTTCAAGAGATGCCTGAAGGAGGACTTGTGAGGGAAAATATCGGGTGGATCAGGATCGGTTTCTCGAAAGACACCATGAAGAAGAATGAGAGGGAAATAGTCTTCCGAAGTGTCTTGCTTGGAACAGCCTTCTCTGCTGTCAGCAGTATTGCAGCCTTTATCCTCATTACGCTGGCTACCAAACCGCTAACGCTTCTTTTTAATGCAGTGAAGAAGATGGAAAAAGGAGAATATCCGGAAATCGGAGAGATAAAATCCAATGACGAGATCGGTGTCCTCGCTGAAGCGTTTGACAGGACGAGTCTGGCGATTAAGGACAGGGAAGTTATGCTGAAGGCGTCTGAAAAGAGAATAAGGGAGCTTTTTGAGAGGGTTGAACACGCAATCTTCAGATTAGACAAAGAAGGCAATATTGTCGAAACCAACCGGAAATTCGATGAACTCTGTGGGGGAATTACCAGGTTCTGTGATCTGTTTGACGATGCTGAGATGGGAAAATATCTTACGAAGGCTTCGAGCGAGAAGATTACCAATATCGAGGCTCAGATTATCGACATGTACGGGAACGAGAAGGTAGCTATGATGTCTTTATATCCTGATTTCCGTGGAAAGTCTGAACTGAAAGGTATTGACGGTTATTTTGTTGATATCACAGAGAAGAAGAGACTGGAGGAGATTCTGATTCAGTCACAGAAGCTTGACAGCCTGGGCCTGCTGGCGGGCGGAATAGCCCATGACTTCAACAATATACTGACCGGAATTACAGGATATTCGTCGTTGCTGAAAAGCATGATGTCTGAGGCTGACAGCAGATATAAATATCTGGATACCATAGAAAAATCTGCGATGAGAGCCACCCTTCTCACCCAGCAGCTCCTCGGTTTTGCGAGAAAAGGTAAGTATATGGTGGAGAAGATCAATATTAACGACCTAGTAAATGAATTGTCGGGCTTTTTAAAGGAAACGTTTGACAGAAACATCATCATACTGACAGACTGCGAAGAGCCCCTGCCGCCTGTAGATGGCGACAGCAACCAGCTTTATCAGACTTTCATGAACATATGTATCAATGCGCGTGATGCGATGCCGAACGGCGGAAGACTCTATATCAGAACGGAGCATTATACGATACACGAGATGAAAAATATCGACTATGCAGAGGTGCCAAAGGGCGATTATGTCAGAATAAGCGTAACCGATACAGGCTCAGGCATGACCGAGGAGGTAAAGAAGAAGATGTTTGAACCCTTCTATACAACAAAAGAGTTTGGCAAGGGATCAGGTCTCGGGCTTGCCATGGCATATGGTATAATTAAGAATCATAACGGTCACATCAGTGTTTATTCCGAGCAGGGTCTCGGTACTACGGTGAGAGTCTATATGCCGGCAGCAGGGGACGTTGCCAAGGAGAAAAGGGGTGAGGGATTAATGGACAAAGAAGCGAAGAAAGGCACAATTCTCGTAATAGACGACGAGGAAATAGTAAGAGAACTGGGCAAGGATATCCTCGAGGCACACGATTTTAAGGTCCTGCTTGCTCCTCAGGGTATGGAGGGCGTGAGGATTTTCATGGAAAATAAGGACAAGGTTGATCTGGTGATCCTTGATATGGTTATGCCGGAAAAAAGCGGCAAACAGACATTTGAGGAAATCAGGGCCATCAAACCGGATGCAAAAGTGCTTTTGTGCAGCGGCTACGGACAGGAACAATATTTTCATGAATTGTTCGAGGAAGGCGCATCCGGTTTTCTGCAGAAACCTTTTCGTCTCAATCAACTGCTGGGCAAGGTTGAAGAGGCGTTAGAGAAATAGCTGATACGGATAAAGTGAAGTTTTCATCCGTCGCAGGAATAATTGCCGTTCAGGAATTTTCATTCCCTCTAAATTGGGAATCCGTAGGGGGCAGTATGCCCCGTAGGGCTCCCTGGCAGGTCAAAGCAATTAGAGTGCAGCGTTATCGAACTCCAGTATATGAACGAAAAAATAATAATACCACCGGTTTTTAAGGATAAACACGTAAAGGCCTTCTTTACTACAAAGTCGTCAGGCGTAGCATTAAAGGATATATCGAGGATATCGAGTGTTCCGCCCGATAAAATATTCATGCCTATTCAGAAACATACCGACAAGATCGCCTTGATTGAATCAACGCTCTATCCCGTCATAGCAGACGCGGTGATAACAAGAGAAACAGGGATTGTTATCGGTGTCCAGGTTGCTGATTGTGTTCCCATTCTTCTGTATGAATCGGAAAAGGGAATAATGGGAGCAGTTCACGCGGGCTGGAGGGGAACAGCTGAGTCAATATTAAGGAAAACGGTTAAAACCTTCGTGGACAGATTCTCATGCTCGGCAGAGAACATCTTTATAGCAATGGGCCCGGCTATACGCTGGTGTTGTTATCGGGTTGATTTTGATGTCTTGAGCGCGGTCTCTCGTGCGACCGGCCCCGGAGATTATTGCATTACTTCGGTTGACAAGTATTGTTTGGACCTCCCGAGGGCCAACAAATCTCAGGCCTTAAGATCCGGAGTCCCTGAAAAGAACATCTGGCTGTCAGAGGAATGCACCTTCTGCAATCCGGTTAAATACTTTTCTTACAGGTTTGCCCGCGGAACGACTGGAAGGCAGGGGGCTTTTATAGGCAGGATCTGATTTGATACTTGCGGTGAAACGTGCTATTTCCCTTCTAATTCCTGCTGTAACATGTTAAAATTGCGGGGATGCCGGCTTTCCTGCTTCTCCTCTTTGGGGTGCGGCAGCAAAGCAGACTGATCCAAACGATTATTTTCCTTGCTCACAGATTTCGTCCCGTTCCTTGGAACGGGTTGCTTGAATAAAAAAGGGGACATGCATGCTAAAGGCCAAAGATATTATGAACAAGAATGTAGTGACAGTTTTCAAAGATACCTCTGTTGATGAACTTGGACGTTTGTTCATTGAAAAGAACATCAGCGGCGCTCCTGTACTCGATGAGGAAGGCAATATTTTTGGCATTGTCACGGAAAACGACCTGATAAATCAGAATAAACGTATCCATATTCCGACGATGTTAAGACTTTTTGATGCTTTTATTCCATTGGGAGGGTCTGGAAGCATTGAAAAGGAAATAAAGAGAATGTCGGCTTCAAAAGTTTCGGAGATATGCTCAAGGGATGTGGTCACTGTCTCTCCTGATGCCACATTGCAGGATGTGGCTACGATTATGGCGGAAAAAGGTATTCATCTCCTTCCCGTGCTGAGTTCCGGCAGAATTCTCGGGATTATCGGCAAAATTGATATCATAAAAGGTATACAGGGTGAAGGTGATTAGCAACAGCCCTGAGGCTACTGAGGAAATCGGATTTAAAATAGGAAAGAAATTGAAGGCCGGAGATATCGTACGACTGTACGGGGAACTCGGGGCAGGGAAGACAACGCTGGTGAAAGGTATCGCCAGGGCGTTCGGAATAGACAGAAGAGATATAACAAGCGCGAGTTTTACCATAATTGCCGAATATCCGGTCAACCCACCTTTCTTCCACATTGACCTTTACCGGACATCTGCAGGCGCTGACCTGGACAATACTGGTATCTGGGATTGCATCGGGCCGCATTCGGTGTGCGTAATTGAATGGGCGGAGCACGCGGAAGATGAATTGCCTGTGGATTCCTTAAGAGTGACGATTAACGATATGGGCGGAGACCAGAGAGAAATCGGTATTGAAGGACGAGATGAAAAAGATTGGGATTATCTGTAAGACGGGAAGAAAAGAACCCCGGGAAATACTGCAGGAACTTCTTCCTTTATTGAGGCAAAAAGGCTGCGAAGCGTTTGTTGACGCTGAAACAGCGGCAGCTCTTAACATCAGGGGCTTTTCCAGAAGTGAAATCGCCTCTCTTGTCGACATCGTTTTTGTTCTGGGAGGTGATGGAACAATGCTAAGTGTCAGCAGGCTGGTGGCTCCAAAAGGCATCCCGATCCTCGGGATAAACCTTGGCAGTCTCGGGTTTATAACAGAAGTCAACCGGGACGAAATTTTCAGCGCCGTTGATAAAATGCTCAATGACGGCTGCGCGATCGAAGAACGCCTGATGCTTACCGCCGCGATTTACAGAAACGGCAACAGAATAACGGAATACACTGTCCTCAATGATATCGTGATAAACAAAGGGGCGCTCGCAAGGATAATTGATCTTGAAACAAATATCAATAACAAGTATGTCACGACTTACAAGGCCGACGGCCTGATTATTTCTACCCCGACAGGTTCGACCGCTTATTCACTTTCTGCCGGCGGACCAATACTGTATCCGACTCTCGACAGCATAGTTTTAACTCCTATCTGCTCACATACCCTGACCAACAGACCCATTGTGCTTCCTGAAACCTCAAAAATAGAAATCATCATCAAATCCCTCAGCGAAGATGTTTTTTTGACTCTGGATGGTCAGGTCGGGTTTTCTTTGAGAATGGATGATGTTGTGGAAATTAGCAAGTCACCCTTTAAAACAAAACTTATGGTCCCTATTGAGCGTGATTATTTCCAGGTCCTCAGGACAAAGCTCAAGTGGGGAGAACGATAAGCCCTGACCTATGCATTCCAGAAAAGATATCTTAAACGATGCCAAAAAGATGCTCGAGTATTATCAGGCATTAGGATTCGATAGTTTGCCGATTTCTACCAGGGCTTTTTCAAACGCAAAAGTTGTGTCTGCAGGTGGCAAGGATGAAAGACTGCTGGCAGTGAGAGAGGAAATCGGCGACTGCAATCGCTGCAAGCTGTCGCAGGGGAGAAAAAATATTGTTTTTGGCGTTGGTAATGCCGGCGCCCGGTTGATGTTCATCGGGGAAGCTCCCGGAAAAGAAGAAGATCTGCAGGGAGAACCCTTTGTCGGAGAGGCCGGAGTGCTGCTTACCAGGCTCATTGAAAAAATGGGCTTTAAAAGAGAAGATGTGTACATCGCCAATATAATTAAATGCAGACCACCCCTGAACAGGGACCCTGAAGAGGATGAAATCAATACCTGCCGGCCTTTTCTTGACAGGCAGATAGAGGTAATAGCTCCGGAGTTCATCATAACGCTCGGCAGGATAGCGTTAATGACCCTGATGAATAACAATAAGATCAGGATAACTGCAGCGCGGGGAAATTTCTTTGAATACAAGGGCATCCCTGTCATGCCTACGTTTCATCCAGCGTACCTGTTGCGGAACCCCAAAGACAAATGGCTGACATGGTCGGATGTTAAAAAAGTGCTCGAACGAATGGCCTGATTTTCTTCTGCAACCTCTGATTCCCTGCGGCTGGATGCTTTATTCAGGATTACCAGGGCAATGCGTGTGCCGTCGATCGGGCATGTCCTTTGGACGAGGCAATTGTCGTTTTTTTTGATAAAGGGACCGGTGTTTTTGTCATTGTAATCTGTTGCTCTGCTGCCCTGTTTTTTCCGCTTGCATTTCCCTTCAGGTGATAATATCCTGTATTTAAAAGAGCCTTCCCGGAGGTCTGTTTTCCATGTGTAAGCGTGCTGCTTCAGAAACTGTTCATTTTTACTCACAGGATCTGAACAGTTCGCATCCGCGAGAGGCCTCTGAACGATCGAGAAAATAAAAAGGCACTTTTCTTTTACGAGGACGCTTGCTGAATACCGAGCCTCTTGAGGCGGGGATGAAAGCGGGCCTTTTTAGGCATTAATCCACCTTTCCCGCTTTCTATTGTCTTGCCGTAGGACGGGGGATGTTTGACGGTGAAGGAGTATCAGGCAATTAAAATCAAAGTTAAGCTGTGCGGCGACACGCTGGTTGCGCTGTTTGCAGCACTCCTGTGTTCACTGTTATTCTGTTCAGACTCCCTTGCCTCAGAGCC
>JAOUFP010000201.1 GCA_029858145.1 Nitrospirota bacterium
GTTGCGGAACGGATCACCAGCCCGCTGTATTCGCCGATGCAAGCCTTGAGCTCCTCGGGTTTCATCCCTGTCTTGACGTCGACTTCGATGCCTGCCTTTTTCAGGATTTCGACGCCTTTCGGAGATATATTGTCGCTGACTAGAACTTTCATTAAATCCCTGACCTCCTAAACTATTAATAATTCCTGAGCAACAGCCACGCCGGTCCCGAGCTTCACAGGATGCCCCATGCCTTTCAGGACCATCTCGACTCCCGCGATTGCGGTGATAACGTCAAAGGTGCCCGCGTATCCAAGGTGGGCGATTCTGAATATCCTGCCCTTTGCCTGCCCCTGTCCGCCGGCTGCGGTGATGCCGTATTTTACCCTGAGGTTCTTGTATATTTCCTGACCGTCTATGCCTGCAGGAGCGTTGATCGCGGTAACCGAGCAACTGGGTGATTCTTTCGTGAACATTTCGAGGCCGAGCGCCCTGACAGCCTCTCTGGTAGCATGCGCAAGTTTTTCATGCCGCCTGAAGGCGTTTTCAAGCCCTTCTGCCTGAAGGAGCTTCAGGCTCTCGTTCAGCCCGATGATGAGGGTGACGGGAGAGGTGAAATTCGTCTGGTTGTCCTTGAGCTTTTTCCTCTCGGCCTTGAAATTGAAATAAAATTTCGGTGCCGTAGATTTTTCGGCAAAGGTCCACGCCTTTTCGCTTACACCGATAAAGGCTAGTCCCGGAGGGAGCATCAGCCCTTTCTGGGAACCGCCGATCAGTACGTCTATCCCCCACTCATCCATCCTGAGGTCATGGGCGACCAGCGCTGAAATGGCGTCGACAACGAGTATGGTGTTTTCGTATTTTTTCACGATACCGGCAATCGCTTTAATATCATGGTATACCCCTGTAGAAGTTTCAGAGGCCTGCACAAACACGCCTTTGATGGAAGGGTCCTTCTTCAGGGCCTTTTCAACTTCTTCGGGCTTGACGGAATATCCCCAGTCGATCTTTATCTCTTCAACGGACAGGTTGTACGCCTTGCAGATCTTTGTCCAGCGCTCCCCGAAATTCCCCGCATTAATCACGAGGGCCTTGTCGCCGGGGCTGAAGAAATTGTTGACCGAACCGACCATGCCGCCGGTGCCCGTGGAGCAGATAATGAGCACATCGTTTTTCGTCTGATACAGCCACTGCAAACCTTTTTTTGCTGAATCGAGGACAGGAAGAAAGTCTGGTGATCTGTGGTGTATGATAGGCATGGCCATCGCCAGTAACGCCTCCGGCGGAACAGGCGTCGGACCAGGGGCCAATAGATAACGTTTTAACATAAAAAGCCTCCTTTATAAAATAAGGGATTGAATATTAGGGAAACAGTCAAGCCGGGGACACAGGTTTTCTCTGTCTGACCCGGAATCCCGAAATTACATTTAAGCTTTGAAACTTAGCATTTGAGCAAAATTTTTGTCAAGGAAAGACCCTTTACAACATTTCCCTCGGACTATTATAATGAAATATAGTGAAAAATAAAATAGCTATCGGGGTCGCGGTCTTACTCATCGGGTTTCTTCTCGGAGGAGTATCGTTCTATCTATTAGGGAAAATCACCGGACAGCAGAAGGGATATATCCCCGTTTCTCCTCATGTCCCGAGGCAGATCGCAGAATCGAGCAGGGCCTTCGCCGAGATCGCGAGTTCCATTTCCCCGTCGGTAGTGAATATTTCTACTACAAAGGTCATGAAAAGGGAACTCGGTCCGCTTCTTGACGATCCATTTTCTGAATTTTTCTCTCCTTTCCGCGATTTCAAGATGCCGAAAAAGTGGAAGGAGCAGAGTCTCGGCTCCGGAGTGATTGTCTCGCCTGACGGATACATTATCACAAACAACCATGTGATTGAACAGGCGGACGAGATCAGGGTTACGCTGGTTGACAAGCGGACATTCAAGGCAAAGGTCATCGGCGCCGACAACAAGACGGACGTTGCCATTGTCAAGATCGATGCGGAGAATCTCTATGCGGTGCAGTGGGGGGACTCGGACAAGCTGCAGGTCGGCGAGTTTGTGCTTGCCATCGGCAACCCTTACGGATTGAGCCATACCGTTACGATGGGGATAATCAGCGCGGTCGGAAGGGCAAATGTCGGCATTGCGGACTATGAGGATTTTATCCAGACGGACGCTGCCATCAATCCCGGCAACTCAGGCGGCCCTCTTGTAAATACAAAAGGCGAGCTCATCGGGATTAATACTGCCATCTTTTCGAGATCGGGAGGATATCAGGGAATCGGCTTTGCGGTTCCGAGCAATATGGCCCGGCTTGTAATGGACCAGCTTATACAGAAGGGAAAAGTGACCAGGGGATGGCTTGGGGTGACTATCCAGGAAATTACGCCCGAGCTTTCACAGAAGTTCGGGCTGAAGTCAGCGAAAGGGGCGCTCGTTGGAGACGTCGCGAAGGGAAGCCCTGCTGAAAGGGGCGGGCTGAAGAGAGGGGATATTATCCTCGAGTTTAACGGTAGGAAGGTGGGGGATGTAGGCAACCTCAGGAATATGGTGGCGCAGAGCAGGGTCGGTGCGCAGATACCGATGGTCATAATAAGGTCGGGCAAGGAATACGCCATTAATATTACCACTACCGAACTCCCGAAAGATGTTTCTGATGCCGTCCCCGGCAGCGCTCCCGAAGAATCGTCGTTTGAAGGGTTCGTCGGGCTGAATGTGATAGAGCTTACCAAGGAAATATCGAGGCAGCTTGGTCTGCCCAAAGATGAAAATGGCGTGGTGGTGGTCAGGGTGGATCCGGGAAGCTCGGTTGAAGACGCAGGGCTGAGAAAGGGTGATGTCATTCAGGAGATAGACAGAAAAAAAATTTCCGGTCTGGATGATTTCAACCGGATCGTGGCGGACATCCGCTCCGGCGATACGGTCCTCATGTTTATAAACAGGGGCGGGAAAAAGTTTTATGTGACGGCTGAAGCCGATTAATCGTCAGCATATCCGAACGTTATTGATTTTTGCACTGGTTTAGAGGGAGGGGGGAAGGTGCTTACAGCGGAATATATCCTCTGTCTTTCGCTGGCATTCTCACTAAATATAGAGAAATGATTCCTTCATTTTAATTGGGTTCAGTCTGTTCCATGGGAGGTGACGGACATGCTTTTCATTATTAAGTTTGCTGTGTTTGCCTTATTCGGGATCTCGGGGTATCTGCTCGGACTAAGATACGGGTATGTGGAATACGGGGTTGTCATAGGAGCACTGCTTGGCTTTTTAACCATTTATTCCGATCTTATTCTCCGGAAGGTCGACTTCGGCACCCTTATCGGCGGCCTGATCGGCCTGTCTTCGGGCCTGCTGTTCGCCGCGCTTGTTTTCATTCCGATCAAGGCGCTGATCAGGGAGGATATGGTTGCTGCTTCATTCGCCCTGAAAGGCATTTTCGGCTACGGCGGCCTGCTTATCGGATTGAGAAGGGGCAGGGGGGTAACCGTTCAGGGGATCTTCAGGATGATCAGGGGGAGGGGGTTCGAGGAGAACCTCAAGATCCTCGACACGAGCGTCATCATCGACGGACGCATCGCGGATATCTGCGAGACTGGTTTCCTGGAAGGGATTTTTGTGCTGCCCCAGTTTATTCTGTATGAGCTTCAGTATATCGCGGACTCGCAGGATTCGATAAAAAGGGCCCGGGGGAGGAGAGGTCTGGATGTCCTGCATAAAATCCAGAAGATGACGAACATAACGGTCAAGATTGTCGAGGAGGATTTTCCGAAGGTCAAGGATGTTGACTCGAAGCTTGTTGCCCTCGGGCAGATGCTGAATGCCAAGATCATCACAAATGACTTTAATCTGAACAAAGTGGCCCAACTGCAGGGGGTGTCGGTGCTGAACATCAATGAACTGGCAAATTCCCTTAAGCCTGTCGTGCTTCCCGGTGAGACGATGAGGGTTTTTGTCCTGAAGGAAGGGAAAGAATATAATCAGGGGGTGGCATACCTTGATGACGGGACGATGGTGGTTGTTGAAAACGGCCGTAAACTCATGGGGAAACATACGGAGGTCGCCGTGACAAGCGTGCTTCAGACAACCGCCGGAAGGATGATATTTGCGAAGAGCAGGGAAGAACAGGAAAAGGAAGAGGCAAAAGTTGCGCGGTGAGACGGCGTTTTGCGCTGCCCGTCACTCCGGGTATGAGGGAAAGGCTGCGGCATGAAAGGACAGGTTATCGCGATCGTTCCTGCCGCGGGACTGGGGAAGCGATTCGGGAAAGGCACGAACAAACCTTTTGTAACTCTCTGCGGCAAGCCTTTGCTGCTCTGGGCCCTCGAAACGCTTCAGGCCCTCCCCGAGATTGCAGAAATTATTCCGGTGGTCAAAGAACAGGATATCAGGCAGTGCAAAGAGCTGTTTGAAGAATATCCTGTCGCAAAAATCAGGCGTATGGCACCCGGGGGAAGGGAGAGGCAGGATTCGATCTTTAACGGATTGAAGCTGATAGATGACAAGGCATGCATGGTGCTTGTTCACGACGGGGTGCGTCCTTTGATAGAGCCCCGTGTAATAAAGAATGCGCTGCAGCAAATGCATGATTGTGACGGGGTGGTCGTGGGAGTGCCGGTGAAGGACACGGTGAAGGAAGTCAGCGGGGGGATCGTCAGAAACACACCGAAAAGAGACCTGCTGTGGGCTGTTCAGACCCCGCAGATATTCCATTTTCAGGCTCTGTACTACGCCTATGAAAAAGCCATGGCCGATTCTTTTTACACCACGGACGATTCCGCCCTGGTTGAAAGGAACGGGGGGACGATAAAGGTGGTGCAGGGATCTTATACGAACATAAAGGTTACCACGCCCGAGGATTTGCTGATCGCTGAGGTTTTTCTCAAAATGAGGAGGGGTGAGTCGTGAGAATCGGCTTTGGTTATGATTCGCACAGACTTGCTGAAGGCAGAAGACTGATCATCGGCGGCGTCCAGATTCCCTTCGAGAAAGGTCTTGCCGGACATTCCGATGCCGATGTGCTCTGCCATGCGATTACCGATGCGATAATAGGTGCGCTCGGACTGGGAGATATCGGCAAACATTTCCCCGACAGCGATCCGCAATGGAAAGACGCCGTGAGCACTGAACTGCTGAAATATATTCTCGAACTTGTCAGGATGAACGGATATTCTGTGGCCTGGGTGGATACGACGATTATTGCTGAGCGGCCCAAAATTGCACCCTTTATCGATGCGATCAGGGAGTCTCTTTCAGGGACGGGCATACCTCCCGGGAACATAAACATCAAGGCGAAGACAAACGAAGGCATGGGGTTTATCGGCCGCGGCGAAGGCATCGCCGCATACGCTGTCTGCCTTCTTGAGAAGATCTGAATACGCCCGTTTGTTGATTGCGTGATCTCCCGGGCGGGAAACCATGTTCCACCGGAACAAAAAGAGTTCATCAGTGAGTTTTGCCGGTCTTTTGATCGAAGCGTTTGCATTCCGCGGTTTCAGCGGGATTATGTCGGGACAGTGTTCTTCAGTGTGAGAATTTATTCATGAGGGTGTTGCTGACGAATTTCCTCTATCGCCTCTTTTGCTATCAGCCTGACATTTTCATCAAGGTCTTCAAGCAGCTTTGCAAGCGGAAGCAGGGCTTTCCTGCCGCCGATTATCCCCAGGAGATTAGCCGCATCTCCGCGCACCACCGGTTCGGTGTGACTAAGAAGGGGCAGAAGGCTGTGGACCGCCGCAGAGATATTCTCCGCGTCCAGTTTTTTGAGTTCTTCGACCAACGCGGTGATCCCTATCCTGACCCTTACGCGTTCATCCTGTATCAGGCTGCCGATAAGCGCATACAGGCTGCTGTCATGCCTGAACATGTCGATAATATTTTCGAGAAAGCCGTTCTCCATGTAATCTGCTATTAATGTTATGAGGGATTGATCGCTGCTGTCCTTTGTATCCATCACAAAG
>JAOUFP010000202.1 GCA_029858145.1 Nitrospirota bacterium
CGCCTGTCAGGGCGACGATCATGAGCGCTGTCTCGGAAAGGCTGAATATAGGGTTGCAGCGCGCGATGAGGAACACGCCGGCAGTCACCATCGTCGCTGCATGGATGAGCGCGCTGACCGGTGTAGGGCCTTCCATCGCGTCGGGCAGCCAGACATGCAGCGGCATCTGCGCTGATTTGCCGATCGCCCCGCAGAAGAGCAGGAGCGCTATCAGGGTCATCAGGTGTACGTCATAGCCGAGGAAGTTCACGCTCTGTGCCGCATAGGAAGCCGCCTGTCCGAAGACCGGCTCGTAATAAACGGTGCCGAAGGTAAGGAATATCATAATGATGCCGAGGCCGAAGCCGAAGTCGCCGAACCGGTTGACGATGAAGGCCTTCTTGCCGGCATCAGAGGCGGACTTCTTGTCGAAGTAATAGCCGATGAGGAAATAGGAGCAGAGCCCCACGCCTTCCCAGCCGAAATAGAGCTGCAGGAAGTTGTTCGCCATGACGAGCATGAGCATCGAGAAGGTGAAGAGGCTCAGGTACGCGAAAAACCGGTAATAGCCTTTGTCGCCGTGCATGTAGCCGATCGAGTAGATATGGATAAGGGTGCTGCAGGTCGTGACCACAATAAGCATCACTGCGGTGAGCTGGTCTATGAGGAAACCGACCGACACCTTGAAGGTGCCCGAGGCGATCCAGGTATAGAGGTCCTGGTTCAGGGTCTTCCCCGCGAGCACATCGATCAGCGTCATGACCGCCACAACCCAGGAGCCCCCGACGGCAAGGGTCGAGACCCAGTGCGCGTTCTCCTTCAGATATTTCCTGCCGAAGAGGATGTTTATGAGAAACGCTGCCAGCGGCAAAAAGGGTATTAAAAGATAATTATTCATCTGTTTCTCCTCATCCCTTCATCTCGTCCATCTCGTTGACATGTGCTGTCTGCTTGTTCCTGAAGAGGGCTATGATTATCGCGAGTCCAATGGCAGCCTCGGCCGCAGCCACGGTGACGATGAAAAAGACGAGTATATGTCCTCTCATGTCCTGCAGATAGTGACTGAACGAGACCAGGCTTATATTGACCGCGTTGAGCATCAGCTCAACGGACATAAACATAATGATGATGTTCTTTCTGGTGAGGAATCCGAACATGCCGATCATGAAGACCGCGGCACTCAGCGTCAAATACCAGTTCAAAGGTACCATGTCTAACTCCTCAGCTTTCTCTTCGCAAGGACTATCGCGCCAATCACGGCAACGAGCAGTATGAGCGAAGCTATCTCAAAGGGAAACAGGAATTCCGTATACAGAAGCTGCCCAAGGGCCTTCGTATGCGTCTCCTGCTTTATAAAATCGACCGTATATTTGCCCGGAGGCCCCAGCACCATGGACTTGAGCGCGATACTGACGAGCACAAAGGTTGCGGAGGCAATGACAAAGGCCGCAGGCCAGGAACCGATGAACCTGTCTATCTTCAGCTCTTCCTTTAGGTTCAGCAGCAGCACGACGAACAGGAACAGCACCAGGATGGCGCCCGCGTAGACGATAACCTGTATCGCTGCTATGAACTCCGCGTTCAGAAACAGGTAGAGGCCTGCTATATGGAAGAACAAAAGGAGCATCCACATGACGCTGTGGACGGGATTCTTCCTCGTAACCACGAGCATCGACAGAAAGAGTATCACTACGGCATAGTATCCGAAAAACAGTTTCGGTAGCATTGTCACTCCTTGCCTTTTACTTTCACTTTGCTGAACATCGCCTGGCCTTCATGAGCGGTAAAGTCCTCTGACTTCGGCCGCCAGAAATCCCTGTAATAGCGGGCTCCCTTGTCGCCTCCGAAATACTTGTCCCAGTTTTCGAGCAGCTTTTCCTTCGTCATGTAAAACTCCTCGCGGGTGTAGCCGGAATATTCGTAATGCTCGCTGAGGGATATGGCGCCGAAGGGACACGCCTCGACACACAGACCACAGTAGACGCACCTGAGGACCTCTATCTCGTACCGGTCCACGACCTTGTTGTGGTCCTCGCCTTCCGTCGTATAGATGTGTATGCACTGTGACGGGCAATAGGCTCCGCAGAGGCCGCAGCCGACACATTTCAGCTTTCCTTCCTCATTCTTTGCAAGTGCGTGCAGACCCCTGAACCCGGGCTGCACCGGCCTCTTGACAAGAGGATAGCGCCGGGTAACCGGAGGTGTGAACATCGTCTTTAATGTCAGGGCCATGCCTTTTGCGATCTCTACGAAAAATATCATTCTGAAAAACTTGTTTGTTGTCATAGCAAACCCTTCATCCAGATTTTCACCAGTCCTGTTAGTACGATGTTCGCAAGGGCAAGCGGCAGCAGCAGCTTCCAGCCGATCGCCATAAGCTGGTCATACCGGTACCTTGGCAGCGTTGCCCTGACCCAGTAGTACAGGAACATAAAGGCATAAACCTTCACAAGAAAAAAGGCGAGCCCCAGCGCCTTCCATGCAAAGACAGGGAGGTTGGAGGTGATGAATCCCGGGAGCCCCCATCCGCCGAGGAAGCAGACCGACGCGATAGAAGACATCACGAGCATGCCGGTGTATTCACCGAGGAAAAAGAGCGCAAAGCGGAAGCCGCTGTATTCCGTAAAATAGCCTGCGACGAGCTCGCTTTCCGCCTCGGGCAGGTCAAAGGGCAGCCTGTTCGTCTCGGCAAAAGCCGCTACGACAAAGACAAAAAAACCGATAAACTGCGGTATTGCGAATATGCCCAAGGGATACGCCTGCTGCGCCCTTACAATTTCAGTAAGGTTCAGCGAGCCTGCCATGATCATGACTCCGACCAGGCTCAGTCCCATCGCGATCTCGTAGCTGATGACCTGCGAAGCCGACCTGAGTCCGCCGAGGAACGAGTATTTCGAACCCGACGACCATCCCGACATCACGATGCCGTAAGCCGCGAGCGATGACATCGCGAAGAGGAAGAGCAGTCCGATATTGATATCAGCGATGACGAAGCCGTCAAAAAACGGGATCACCGAAAGAGAGGTCAGCGCGGAAATAAAGAAGATGACAGGGGAAAGATAAAAAATAGGTTTGTCCGACTCTGAAGGTATGATATCTTCCTTGAAAAACAGTTTTACGCCGTCGGCGATCGGCTGGAGCAGGCCGAGAGGACCTACCTCCCTCGGACCGAGCCGCACCTGCATATGGCCTATCACCTTGCGCTCAAAATAGGTTGCGTAGGCGACATGGAGAAGGCCCATCCCGATCACAATCGCGATCTTCAGCAATATGATGCCGATATTGAGCATGAAGTCTATTGAACCGGGAGCTACAATATTTTCAAGGATACTGGTCATGTCCTCACCTTCTCCACTTTAATTTCTATGCCGTTCAGACAGGGGGTCTTCAGCACCGGCTCCACCGTGTATTCCATGAGGCGGTACGCCCCATTGCCTTCAAAATTGTTCGACAGCAGCACCGTCGAAGGGCCGACTGCCTTGTCTATGGTCACCGGAACTTCAAGGACCCCGCTCTTCGTCGATATTCTTGCGACGTCACCTTCAGCCAGCGAAAGCGATGCAGCAGTAGCAGCGCCCATCCGTGCGACAGCCCCTGGATAGATCTTCACCAGTGCCGGCGCCTTTGTGCTGAGCGTGCCGGAATGGAACAGTGGCTTTTCAATGCTAAGATACAAGTTGCCCTCAGCACGTTTATCGCCCGCTTTATCGATCTGTATCTCTTCCATCACATCCCTGAGGGGTTCCCCCTTGTACGGATAGATGGCATGCCCCTCCTCCAGGTCCTCATATGACAGGTTCCTGTGGAGCGGCGAGACATTGGCTATCTCGTGGAACACGCTTTCGGCATCCGCATAGCTGAACTTTCCCCCCATGTTCCGGGAGACCTCAGCGATGATCTTCCAGTCTTCCATTCCTTCCCTGTGAACCGCCTTTCTCAGGCGCTGTATTCTTCTTTCCATATTCGTGAACGAGCCGTCCTTTTCAGCCCAGCTCAGGGCCGGCAGCACGACGTCGGCGAGTTTTGCGGTCCCGGTAAGGAATATGTCCTGAACTACAAGGAATTCGAGTTTCTTCAGTGCCGCCTCTGCAGCGCCGGAATCCGGCAGGTTAAAGACAGGGTTCTCCCCCATGACGTACAGGGCCTTCAGAGAACCGCTCGACGCCGCATCCATCATCCCGAATATCGTAAGTCCGGCCTTCTCCGCGATCTCCGTATCCCAGAGATTCTCATATCTCTTTCTGAACTCCGCGTACGCGACAGGCCGGTATCCCGGCAGCAGGTCAGGGGCGCAGCCCATGTCGAGCAGACCCTGCTCGTTTGCCCGTTCGGAAAGGAGGTATATTCTCCCGTTGGCGAGATAGTTGATCGCAGACAGCAGGAGCAGTTTGTAGCTTGCGCCGCTGCTTTGGACGATCTCCTTGCCGATGAGCAGTGCGGGCGTGGCAGACGCCGCGAGAATCCCGGCAAACCGTGTCAGGGCCTCAGCGGAAACCCCGCACTTTTTCTCTACGTCATCGGGAGAAGTATTTATTTCACTTATCTTTGCCTCGAGAGTCGGGTTCGCACCCGGGAGGCCCTTCTTTTCCCTGAGCGCGGTGACTATGCCTTCCAGCAGGACCTCTTCCGTATACAGGAGGGGGTCGACCTTCACCGGGTTGCAGTATTCCAGGCCCTTCAGATGCCCCACGGCAAGGATGTTCCCGTCCTTCCTGGCGCATGCCCTGACCTGCAGCCCGAGGATTGGGTTTATAGTCGTAGGATCACCGCCGATCACCAGCACCGTATCTGAGTTTGCAAGACCGGAGATGATATTCGCGGTCGCACCCTGGCCAAAGATATTTTCTATGAACGCCTGCGCACCCGCAAAGCCGGTCCGGGCGGTGCTGTCGATATTGTTCGTGCCGATTGTTGCCCTCATGAACCTCTGAAACACGTAGTTGTCTTCGTTCGTGCAGCGCGGGGAGGCAATGCCTGCTATCGCGTCGCTGCCGGATTTCGCCTTTATCTCGCTGAGCCTGCCTGCCACAAGGCTGATCGCCTCTTCCCAGGTGGACTCCTCAAGCTGTCCGTTCTTTCTTATCAAAGGGGTGGTCAGTCTTTCCCTGCTGCCGACGAATTCATACCCGAACCTTCCCCGTGAACAGAGCATCCCGTTGTTGACCGCAGAGCCTATCTTCGGGACCACCCTCATGATGACATCGTCCCGCACCTGGGCCACAACCGTACAGCCCACGCCGCAATAAGGACAGATCGTCTCGATCTCTTCCTTGACCTGCCAGGGCCGGTAGCTGTGCCTGTGGAGCCTCGACATGATCGCGCCGACCGGGCATACTGAAACGCAATTGCCGCAGTATTCACAGTCATACCTGCCGCCGGAGAACGGCTCTATATGGGAGTGTCCGCCACGGTTAATGACCGAGATGGCCGAAGCGCCCTGGACGCCCTCGCACATCCGGACGCAGCGCGTGCAGACAACGCATCGTTCCATATTGCGCACGATGACCGGGTCTTCAAGGCTTTCAGTGACCTTCCTCTTCTTTTCCTTATACCTGCCCTTCGCTGGTCCGTACTTTTCTACAAGATCCTGTAGTTCGCACTCGCCTGCCTTATCACAATACGGGCAGTCCAGCGGGTGATTGATAAGAAGGAATTCGAGTATGCCTCTTCTCACGTCGGCAATCGCCTCTGTCTCTGTCCTTACGACCATACCGTCGGTGACCATCAATGTGCAGGCAGTCTGGAGTCTCGGCATCTTCTCGACCTCCACGACACAGAGCCTGCAGCCGCCGTATTTTTCAAGCTGCTCATGGTAGCAGAGGGTCGGTATCTTTATGCCGGCAGAACGCGCAGCCTCAAGGACCGTCATCACCTTGTCGAGTTTTATCTCTTTACCGTTTATTGTTACCGTTATCATCTTTACCTTTTGACCACGCAGGCCTTTGTCCTG
>JAOUFP010000214.1 GCA_029858145.1 Nitrospirota bacterium
GCCACAAGTTTCCTAAGGCATTGGTCGGCTCGATCAAGCGCGCAAAATACGGACAGGTAGATGTTAAGCTGGGCATTATATTTGGTGTTTCTGCAGAGGCAGGGGTTCTTTATGGTGCGCATATTCAGGAGAGCATTAAAAAGGCTTACGGTGATGCCGGCTCCAATCTGTATGTCAGCGTTGCTTTTGTGGTAATCCTCGCGATCGTAGGCGGATTTGTGCTGAGAGACGCAATGAAAACACGTAAGGACGGGACTTCTGATCAGGAAGAGAAGGTTACGAAGCTCGCGAAGTGGGTGCAGTCGGTCAACATCCCCTACACCATGGTATACTTTAAAAGCCTGAATGCGAGAATTTCAGTCCTTTTCACAATACCCCTGGGCATTGCGACCGGCTTGCTTGCTGCTACGATAGCTGTCGGCGGCTTTATTGGTGTTCCTTCTATGATCTATGTGCTTGGTGCGCCGAGCCTTATGGCATCGGCTACGGAATTGGTGGTGGCATTCGTTATGGGACTCGGTGGATCGTTTAAGTATGCGATGAGCGGCCTTGTCGATATCCGCCTTGCCATGATCATTCTCGGCGGTTCTCTTTTCGGCATCCAGCTCGGGGCGATGGGAACCACATATGTTAAACCCTTTATGATTAAGCTGGTTATGGGTACCATAATGGTAATCGTTCTTTTCAGCCGGGGACTGATGATTCCTGTGTATCTTTCCAAACTTGGTCTTATCGAAACGCTTGGTGAGACGACGGTTAAGGTATTAAAGACCACGAGTTTTGCCATTATGATATTCGCGTTGGGTTCCGGAGCCTTTATCATCTTACGCGCAATGTGGATCGGCCGGCGTGAGGAAAGACTGGCTATGCAGGAAGTTTTGGAGCACGGTAAAGCTTCATAATGGGTAGATATAAAAAAATACTTGCTGCCATCGATGGTTCGGAATCGAGCATGCACGCATTACAGGAGTCTTTCAAGTTCGCCTGTAATGAAAAATGCTGGATAACCGTAACCTCGGTGGTGCCTCCCTATGTAGGTGATCTTGCAATGGTCGGAGTGAGGGATATCATGGGTTCCATGAGAAAACCCTGTGAAGATGCCCTGAAGAAGGCCGAGAAAATGGCTCGGGAGGAAGGAGTATTGATAAAGACTGTCTGCGAGGAAGGAGAGATATTCGAAAGGATTTCTGATCTTGCTGCAGCGGAAAATTGTGATCTGATCGTTATGGGCAGAAGGGGCCTCCACAGGCTTGAAAGGTCATTGGTCGGAAGTGTTACCGCCAGGGTGATAGGGTATAGCCAGAGGGATGTTCTTGTTGTACCTCGTGACACCCGGGTAGGATTTAAGCGTGTGCTTGTGGCTACCGACGGATCAAGGCAGTGCGGGCCCGCAGTGGAGAAAGCGATAGATTTCTCTAAATCTTACGGTGGAGAGATAATAGTGGTATCAATCGTTGACGTCCCTGCCGAGTTTTATGCAGAAGCACCTCAGGTGGTGGAAGATTTGGCACGGAAGGCGCTTGGATATGTGGAAGAAGTTAAAAAGCAGGCAGGCGTCTCTGGAGTGAAGGCTGAGACTTTTGTTAAAGAAGGAGAGGCATATCAGGCGATTATTTCTATTGCAAAGGCAAATGATGTGAATACTATTGTTTTAGGATCTCACGGGAGGACCGGGTTGAAAAGACTCCTTATGGGAAGCGTTGCAGAAAAAGTGATCGGCTATGCACCATGCCCTGTGCTAGTTACGAGGTGAGTTAAGCAAGCAAAAAATAACCAGATACGGCATAATGCTAAAGTAATTAATGAGGTTAAAATAAAAAGGCAGCTGTAAGGGCTGCCTTTTTATTTGTAGCATAGGAAAATGATTATGTTTTCACTACCAATACTGAGCAGGGAGCATGGCCTATGACCTTGGATGTGACACTTCCCATCAACAGCCTTGTAAGTCCGGTTCTTCCGTGACTTCCCATGACGATGATGTCGGCCTTTTTCTTCTTTGAGATATCAACGATCATTTCATAGGCATCACCAACGTGAACCTCTGCTTTAGCCTTGATTTTTTCGGCCAATGCCTTCTCCAGGGCTTTTTCCGCCTGTTTTTTCAGTTTTTCTGTCATTTTATCAGTGAGACCCGGTGCCTGCGCTTCAAATTCATCCGTGATGTCTACGACGCTGAGTAACAGAAGACTGCCTCCGGATGTTTTCGCGAGCTTTATAGCTTCCTGCAGGGCCTTATTGCTGAATTTCGAGCCGTCATATGCCAAAACAATGTTCTTGTACATATCAGTGCCCTCCTGCCTTCAGCACACCTGACGCAGCAAGGACCAGCACGAGAACTTCAATGATCGCGAGGAAGGCATAGACCGTGTCTTTTTTCCTGAAAAGTATGGGTATTATTCTTATATAGCATAAAATGGTGACACCAGCGAGAAAGGCTATCGGGATGAAGTTAAGGAAATCGCCCTTGCCGACCATGCCGAGCCAGGTCCAGCCAGGATGGATGTCCGTAGCCTTGAGATAGTCCTTCACAGACATAGTCCAGTATTTAGGCAGCTCGTCTACTGGTATATAAGGTGAGAAAATTCCAAACAGATAAATGATGAATGTGATGACAAGCATAAGCAGCCCGACCTTCATTCCGAGATCGAGGAGTTTAGCATATGCAAGCTGTTCCTCTGTAGCCTGTAATTTATTAGTCATCTTGTTCCTCCTGTTAAATTTTAACGTTTATTTTCTTAATTCCAGATACCAAGGCCTTTAAGCAATGCCCTTGATCCTGCAAAGAGAAGCATCGCTATTACGATATATCGCACAGCTGCCGGCTTTGTCTTGGCCAGAATCCGGACGCCAACAATCGACCCGAGCATTATGCCGATGATTGAAGGAGCTACCATCATCGGCAGGACAGCACCGTTATTGACATAGATCCAGGCAGCTGAGGTGTCAGTAATCGAAAGCAGAAACTTGCTCGTGGCTACTGAGACCTTTAATGGCGCGCCCATCATAAGATTCAGGACAGGCACATTTGCCCAGCCTGCACCAAGACCGAACATACCTGCCATTACGCCGATGATAACAAAAGTTGCCAGACCCTGAGGGGTCCTATGGATCTTCCAGTTGATGTCCTGACCTGTGGAGACCTCATGGTAAACTCCGCTGATGCGAAGAGCAGAAGAAAGATTGTCCGCCTGCTTGACCTCCGGATACTCTGATTTCTTGGCCATCAACATAATTGCAACGATACCAAGAATAGTGCCGCCCAACGCGATATTGACTATCTTGGCCGGTAAAGCAAGACCCAGCATAGCGCCCACAATCGCGCACGATGATGCGATGAGGGCAACAGGCAGGGCCAGTCTCAGATCGGCCATGCCTTTTTTGAGCAGACCCGGACCAGCAGCAAGTGCTCCTGCAAGTGCCACAAGAAGGCCGGCCCCTCTCACGAAATCAATATGAAAAGGGAAGAAGCCACCGATGATGGGAACGAAGAGAACGCCTCCTCCAACGCCTCCCAAGACCGCTACAATACCCAGCAGAAACGTTACAATGAAGAGGATCAGGGGCCAGCCCCACCAGGGCATGCTTGATTCTGCTGCCGCGGGCGCAACGGGCGCCGCCACATCTGACGTGGCAAAAACAGAGCTGCTGATAAGAAATACTGCAAAAACAATTGCAAGGAAAGACAAGTACTTCACATGTTGTCTTGACATAATTAAAATGTAACCTCCTTTGATTATTATCGGATGCGTTCGAATTCTGTCTGAAATTTATACCTGTCACTGCTGCCGAGAAATCTTGTGTAACCGACCGGGGTGTTATCAGAGCTGAAAAGCAGTCTGTGTACCGCGAGCACCGGAATACCTTCCTTGAAGCCAAGGTATTCAGCCGGATAGCCCTGTATCTGCTGCACTTCGATTGTCTGCACCACTCTGAATATTTTTTTAACAGCCTTTTCCTGCAAAATCGAATAAAGAGAATTATGAATGATGTCAATCTGTTCTATTTCCGGCAGCATGGGGTAGGGAATGAATGATTCATCAAGGTAAGCGGGGCTGCCATTAACTACTCTTCTGCAAAGAAAATGATAAATCTTATCGGTTGTCTTCAGGTATGCCCTGATATCCGTGGGTGGTTCTATTATTCCCCTGAAAAGGACCTCCTTCTCTGTCTTCACCTCCTTTCCGAACATTTCTTCTGCCAATTGTGTTTTCATGGCAAGACCTACCACGGGGAGAACACTGACTACGAAAGTGCCTTTCCCCTGAAGTTTCATCAGATAACCATCTGACACCAGGTTATTGACCGCCTGCCGGACTGTAATTTTGCTTACACTGTGTTGTTTGCATAATTCTTCTTCTGAAGGAATGCGTTGATTTAACCGCCAATTCCCGGACTTGATTTCCTCGAGAAATATTCTGGTAAGCTGAATATAGAGCTTCTCCTGGTTAAACCGGTCAATTGTTTTGATATGCAACGATGATGTTTCAGAATGCATCATGTTGTCATGATATTATAATGATATGATGATGTCAAGGGGAAAATGATAAATCATGGTAAAACAATGATTATTTGTTACATTTAGAGTATTATATAGGCATTGATTTTAAAAATGGACGAGGATTCTTGCCGTATGCCTGCCTCTTGAGGTGGGAGATGAAATACTCGCCAATAAATAAGAAATGGAATTGTTTTGTTCTTTTTTTATGATTCTGGTCTTTATTTTTGAAAAGAACTGTCAGAGAATGATCGCTAAAGGTTTTGCCGTAGGGCAAGATGATTTTACATTAACGACAACCCCCGAAATCTAAATAGATATTGTTACCCTCAGGAAAGAGCTTCTTTAATTCAGATGCAATTGAATAATTACTGTAAAGTATGAAAGAAAAGATATTAGCAGAAATAGAAAAATGGATGGAAGAAGGCTATAGCGGCAGGTCGCTTGCCTTTAAATATTCTTCATATATGGATAAGTTTCTTGCCGATATTTTCCATTCCTTTTGCAGCAATGACCAGCTCGTTTTGCTTGCCACCGGCGGATACGGACGTGAAGAACTGGCCCCGTTTTCCGACATTGATATCATGTTTTTTGCCAGAGACAGGGCGAATGCAGCGACAGCTGAGCGGATCCTTTATGCATTATGGGATTCAGGACTGGAAATCAGCCATGCATTCAGAACCTCAGATGAATGTATTGAAGAGGCTTCCAAGGATATCAGAACAAGGACATCTCTCCTCGAGTCAAGGTATATCACAGGAGACGAGAAGCTGTTCAATGCCTTCAAAACTGAGGTATATCCTGTGGTTGCGCACAAAAAAAAGAAGGCTTTTATCAGGGAAAAATTGAATGAAATGGAGAGAAGGCATCTGAAGTCCGGTGATTCAGTATTCCTTCTGGAGCCTCACATAAAGGAAGGTGAGGGAAGCCTCAGAGATATTCATACCGTGTTTTGGCTGTTAAGGGTTGCCTTTAAGTTCGAAAAAATCTCCGATCTTTCCTCCTTTGTGAGCGAACGCGAATACAGAAATTTACTGAAGGCATATGACTTTATGCTTCAGATGAGATACTGTCTGCATATCGACAGCAGGAGGAGGAACGATATCCTGTCATTTGAATATCAGAAGAACGTTGCCTGCTGT
>JAOUFP010000203.1 GCA_029858145.1 Nitrospirota bacterium
AACCCTTTGTCTCAATTATCGACTGCTGGACCTGATAATCAAAAAGCTGTTCCATTGACATCCCGCCCGGCCTTTCGCCGCCGCTCCGTATCGTCTGGAGAGACTCCTCCCTGAGATGTCCGATCGTCGCGTGCACGTCAACTCCCAATGCCTCATGCAGGCATGAATTGCTGTCCGCGTCAACAGCGAGCACAGGTTTTTTCTTCCTCTCCATAAGATACCTTACCGCAAGCCCAGCGATACTGGTCTTGCCTGTGCCGCCCTTCCCCGCCAATGCTATAACAAATGCCATAAACCTGACCTCTCTTTGCACTTAAAGATTATACTGAAACGAAGCTGCATAGCTTCTGCTTCAATTTCCTTTATTAAGTATAACAAAACGTCCATTGTAATTTTTTGGAAAATGAGAGATAATGTGACACCGAACGGCATTATCGAGGATATTACCGTGAACTATGTTTCAGGATTTTTAAGAATCGTATGCGTTCCTGTACTGACCCTGCTTGTTTCTGCCGGTTTGACCGTGAATGCGCACCCGGGGGAGGCCAAAAACAAACCCAACGAATACGCGGGTTCGCTCGCTTGCAAGACCTGCCATGAAAACGAATACAACAGTTTTCTGCACTACTCAAAAAAGGCGAAGTCGTTCGAAAGCATCGAGAAAATGAGAAAGGGTCTGACGGAAGAAGAGATAAAAAAATGTTATTTTTGTCATACGACAGGGTATGGCAGGGGCGGCTTCATCAGTCCTGAAAAGACACCCCATCTCAGGAATACAGGCTGCGAGGTCTGCCACGGGCCGGGAGGCAAGCACGTAAAAACGAAGAATCGCGGGGATATAAAAAGACATCTCACAATGGAAGATTGCGCGAGATGCCATATAGCGGAAAGGGTGAGAGCATTCAGGTATAAACCCCTTATCCATGGCGGGGGACATTGATTACCATATGACTTTTATCAGGGGATTGGCCAGGAAAAAATGCTCAGATTTATAAGAAAAAGATTAGACAGAACAATACTGACCGTACTGGGGATCAGCGTTGCCCTTGTCATGGCGACCGAGATCTATTTCCGTATTTCGGTCGGGGTAAAAGACCGGATAGAGATGATGACCGAGTTCGGCAAGGAACTGGCTGCTTCAACCTATGCCGGCATTAAATATCCGATGTCGGTCGGGGACAGCGATGCGATCAAAAGGCAACTACTGGATATCAGGGAAAAGATGAGAGACAGTTCGGTATTCATCTGTGACTTTAACCAGGAAATAATATATGCCACACACGAAGACAAGCTGCATACCCCCGCGGGAGCTTCTCTCATAAACAAGGAAGCGGCCGCAGCGCTCGCCCGGGTACTTGAAACAGGCATCGATCCGCGTTCCGCATTTGAAGAAACTGTTGAAGGGAAGCGGTATCTGGTTACCCTCCACCCCATCGTGAACCAGCCCGACTGTTATCACTGCCACGGCGCGTCACGGAAAGTCCTGGGAGGGATGGTGATAAAGATGAATACCGACCTGATCTACGCGGAAATCACCTCCGGAAGAAACCGGAGCATCATGATAACGCTGCTCGGCCTGGGAGCGATCATCGCGCTGACATACGCAATGCTGGCTCGATGGGTGGGACGGCCGATCGAAGATCTGGCGGACAAGGCCAGGCGCTTCGCGGAAGGAGACATGTCTGTTTCCGTAAAGGTAAAGTCAGAAGACGAAATCGGCGTCCTGGGAGAGACCTTCAACCACATGGTCAGCAGGATATCGGCGTTCAGCAGGGAACTCGAGGCCGAGGTGGAAAGAAGGACGATGCTGCTGAGGGAAAAGACCCTTCTGCTCGAACGCGCGAACAGGGAACTGAGGGAACTGGACAAGCTGAAGTCGTCGTTTCTCGCAAATATGTCCCATGAACTCCGCACCCCGATGAATTCCATTATCGGGTACACCGAGTTAATAATAGACGGCGTTGACGGGCCGGTAAACGAGGAGCAGGCAAACAGCCTGAACAAGGTGGTAAACAATGCCCGGCATCTCCTGCAGCTGATCAACGATATTCTCGACATGTCAAAGATCGAGGCAGGCAAGATAGAGCTGGACATAAGAGAGATCGACTTAAAGGAACTCGTTGATACGGTCGCGGCCACCATTGAACCGGCGATAGTAAAAAAGGGTCTCACCCTCTCGCTGAATTTTGACAGAGCACTGCCTCCACTATATGCGGACGAAGAAAAGGTGCGGCAAATCCTGATCAATCTTTTATCAAATGCGGTCAAATTCACCTCCAAAGGAGGAATTACAATCACGGCCGGTCCTTCCGGCCGTGGCGTGAAAACCGGAGAAGAACCTTTATTTGCCGAGATCTGCGTTGAAGACACGGGGATAGGGATAAAGGAAGAAGAGATCATCAGGCTGTTTGACAAGTTCAGTCAGCTCGATATTTCCACGACGCGGCAATATGAAGGCACCGGCCTCGGACTCAGTATCGCCAGGGGGCTGGTCGTCCTCCATAAAGGCGTGATCTGGGCGACAAGCGAATACGGCAAGGGCAGTAAATTCTGTTTTACGCTGCCGGCAAAAAAAGAGATCATGGAAAAACCGGCGGAGCCGGTGCTTGAACCCTCGATGGCAGAGGGCCTGTCCGAATATTTTGATAAGCCCGCAGACACCTTTTTAAAAGAGCCCCGGTACGCCGGCAAGCCGATAAAATGCTGGGAATATATCCATTGCGGACAGACAAGCTGCCCCGCCTACGGGTGCAATGAACATCGCTGCTGGCTGATCCTCGGCACCCATTGCAAGGGGACAAAGGTCGCCGCCTATCCCGAGAAAGTGGACTTCTGCAAGGGATGCGAAATCATAGAGAGACTTATCGTCGAGTCTGATGAATACCGTAAATCGGCAACACCTGAAAGCGGAATCTCCGCTGACAGTACAACGCAGAAAAAGACGGTTCTGGTCATCGATGACAATATCGACGCCATCGAAATAATAAAGAAATATCTTGAAAAAGATTACCATGTTGTAAGTCTTGTCAGCGGCAAAAAGGCAGTTGACACGGCAAAAGAGATAAAGCCTGTCGCCATCACCCTCGATATCATGATGCCCACGAAGGACGGCTGGCAGGTCTTGCAGGAATTGAAGAGTACTCCTGAGACACAGGATATACCGGTCTTCATTCTCTCCATCGTTGAAGAAAAGAAATTGGGCTTCAGCCTCGGTGCTGCCGAGTATATGGTGAAACCCATAGAAAAGACCGTATTGCTGAGGAAACTGAAAAACCTCGAGAGGTGTACGGAGATAAAGAAGGTGTTGGTCGTCGACGATGACCCTGCCGCGGTAACACAGATCTCCATTGTCCTCGGTGAGGCCGGGTACGAGGTGAAGCACGCCTATACCAGCAGTGATGCGATCTCCTCGATAAAGGTCTCGCTGCCTGATCTGATTGTTCTGAACCTTATGATGCCGGAGGTAAGCGGAGTCGATGTCATTGAATATATCAGGACAACCGAAGAAGAAGCCAGGAACATCCCCCTGATCGTGGT
This sequence comes from Nitrospirota bacterium, assembly GCA_029858145.1. GTDB lineage: Bacteria > Nitrospirota > Thermodesulfovibrionia > Thermodesulfovibrionales > UBA6898 > JAOUFP01. The sequence continues at coordinate 3,538 of JAOUFP010000203.1, forward strand.
AACCGATGAGAAAAGACTGACAAAGGAAGAGATTGCCAAACTGAATGGTCGGATAAAGGCTATAATAGACAAGGAATCTCTCACTCCTGAGGACTTCATAACAGAACTCAGGGACACGGTGAGGAAATGCACCGCGGGAAGGAATAATGAACAGGAAAGTTCCCAATAAAAAGGTGAATGCAGGACCGGCGCGTTTGCCTTGTGACTATGCCAATGAAACCTGATAGCGTTTCTTCACAAAAGATACTGGTCGTCGACGATAACCGGGACAATCGTGAACTTGTCGTCAAGGTTCTCAGAAACAACGGGTACCGTGTTATCGAGGCTACCGATGGAGAGGAAGCCCTCGAAAGAGCCGAGACAGAGAGACCTGCCCTTATCCTGATGGACATCTCTCTGCCCAAGCTGGACGGCTACGAGGTTACAAGGCGGCTGAAGGGCCGGGATCATTTCAAAGGCATCCCTATCGTCGCCCTGACAGCCCATGCGATGAAGGGAGACAGGGAAAAGGCCTTATGCGCAGGATGTGAAGGCTATATATCCAAACCGATCAATGTCCGTGAACTCCCCGGGCAGATAAAGCAATTTCTGAAGACTGAAAAGGAGTGAGAAAAACATTTTCAGCATGGATACAAAGACAAAGATATTGATCGTCGACGACACCGTCGATACCGTGGAACTCTTAAGAAAAAGGCTTCGTTCGGAGGGCTATGAGACGTCCGAAGCCTACGACGGTGAGGAATGCCTCAGCAAGGTTGAAGAAGGCAGTCCCGATCTCATCATCCTCGACGTAATGATGCCGAAATTAAACGGCTATGAGGTCTGTCAAAGGCTCAAATCAGATGAAAACACAAAATATATTCCCGTCCTTATGCTGACAGCAAAAAGCGAGGTAAGAGACAAGATCAGGGGACTCGATATCGGCGCCGATGATTACCTTGCAAAGCCCTTTGATTACAAGGAACTCTCCGCCAGGGTCAGGTCTCTGCTCAAGATGAAGGCAGCGCGCGAAAAAATGGCGGAGGAGGAAAAATCGGAAGCACTTGACCAGATGCTGGATGAGGTCGCGCACGAAGTCAGGAATCCCCTCGTCTCGATCGGCGGGTTTGCGCGCAGGGTTTATGATGCTCTGCCCGAAGGCAGTCTGAACAGAAAATACATGGAGATGATCCTGGAGGATGTTGCGCGACTGGAAAACATGGTGAAACAGCTCATTGAGATTAAGTCGACATCCTTACTTTATATGGAGCCCGCCGATATCAATGACGTTATCATGAAGGCACTTGACGCGCTGGATCAGGAACTGGAAGAAAATGCCGTAAATGTCGAGACTGAATTGATGGACAACCCGCCCGTGATTCCAGCGGACAAGGAACAAATGCAGAAGGCGATCGCGAACATTATAAAAAATGCCATTGAGTCCATGACCGGCGGAGCAGGGGTTTTGCGTGTTGCAAGCCGAATTTCTGATAATGTTATCGAGATACGGATATCAGATACGGGAAGAGGAATCTCAAAGGACAAAATCAGACATATCTTCGATCCGCTTTTTACCTCAAAGATCTACGGCCCGGGGCTCGGGCTTCCCTTCGCGCTGAAAATAATTCAGGACCACAGGGGGACGATATCGGTGGAGAGCGAACCGGAAAAAGGAAGCACGTTCACCATCCGATTGCCTCTCAGGAAGCTCTGACGCCGTATTTTTTCCTTACCTCTCTGATCTTCCCGCACGTATACTCGCCTTCGGGACACGGCGCATAAAGGCACCGGGGACCAGCCTTGGCGAAAATGACCGGAGAGACCTTTTTCACGAGTTTGTACATCTCCTCAGCCATGGCCCGGATCTCCCATTGGGCCCTGTTGCAGCACCGCTGGTTGAAAAAGTGGAGGAGTTCCCGCGCATTCATCGTAACGATTATCTTTGTCTCCGCCGCGTTCGGCAGGACAAACCTGGCGTCCTGGTTCGCCGCTTCGCCTTTAACGCCCCTCTCGTTGAGTTTCTGCACAATATGATTATATGCCTTTTGGGCTTCTGCCATAACGTTTTCGAAATATTTCCTTAATTCCCTGTCTTTTTTTATCGTCTCGGGTATCAGGTAATCAAAGCCTGCCTCCTCGCTCACATACCGCTGCGACTGCTGGGAATACGAAGCGAGCCTGTGCCTGACCAGCTGATGGGAACACGCCCGTGAAATGCCTTCAATCGCAAAGGTGAACGATGCGTGTTCGATAGGGCTCATATGCCCCATCTTCATTAATCTTTCGACAAACGCCTTCTGGTCCTTTGTCTCTATCTTCTTCT
>JAOUFP010000204.1 GCA_029858145.1 Nitrospirota bacterium
TTTTGATTGATTGACGCTGAACCTCTTCCGGAATCAGCAGCTCATTCCGGAAGAGGTTGCGATATCCTGAAAAGGGGGTGCAAAGGGGGATATGCGATGAGCAACAAGAGAAAGGTCTATCGTCTTTATGCGCATGAGATCATGGAATACCGCATTAACGGCAAAAATTCAGAAGGCAACTTTTTTGTCGCCGTGACGCACGATGTGAGCCAGTCAGGGGCGTGCCTCTACCTCATGGATGAGGTGCATGTTGGAGACAGGATCGCCCTGTCGTACCGGTCGGTGTCCGTTCGGGAAAATGCTGTTGTAAAATGGGTAGAAAAGATTCATGATGATTTGTACATTGCCGGGATGATGTTTGCGTGAATGCCGCATCCCGCGTTATCTCATAACCTTGAAACGGGGAAAGGTGTCCCGTCGGCGCCGTTATTCCTGGAGGGCACGTATATGGTAATTAAAGTGAAGTACAAAAATAACCGGTTTGACCTTGTAAAAGGCGAAATGCTCGACCTGCTGCTCGAGGAAGGGAAGATCAAGCAGTTTTACCGTTATTCGGAAAACAAGTGGATAACGGTCGGGCGTGACCCGGTTCGCGCAGGGAGAAAAACCTTTCAGGGAACGGAGAGGCGGGCACACGAAAGCGAAAGGATGAGCCTGCAATGACAAACCCTCTCTGAAGCAGCAGCGCATGGAAACAGCCCTTTATAGAAAACAGGCAGAGATTTTTCCCGTGACAGCTTCTTTCTTAAAGCACGGCAGTTTTCCCCTTGTTTCATAGAACATCCTGCCTTTGCCCTCTCCTCAAACAGTCTCCCTGATCAACCGCACAAAACCGCCGGGAGTTTTCTTCTTTTACCCGGCCGCCAGACCTTTCAGGTTCCCGCCTCTTCAGCGACTGAATCCGGCAGGGGAAGATAGACGTCGAATGTCGTGCCCATGCCGGGCTCCGCATACACGTCAATATGCCCCTTATGCTGCTTGATTATCCCGTAGGCTATCGCAAGCCCGAGGCCGGTCCCCTTGCCGACATCCTTCGTGGTAAAGAACGGCTCAAAGATATTCTCTCGTATTTTCTCTTCGATGCCCGTCCCGGTATCCGAAACGCTCAGGACAGCATACCTGCCGGGTTCCCCGAACCCGCGTTCCTTAATGAATGCTTCAGTGATCTCTCTGAGGTCTGTTTTAATGAGCAGCTCCCCGCCCTCGGGCATGGCATCCTTCGCGTTCGTCACCAGGTTCAGCAGCACCTGTTCAATCTGGGTCCTGTCTGCGACCACAAAAGGTCTCCTGTCAGCAGTTGTGATCTTCAGCTCAACCTGCTCGCCGGTAATCTGCAGGATAAGGTCCTTCATCTGCGTCACCAGTTCATTCAGGTCCAGCAGGGCCGGGGTAATCACTTTTTTTGTGCTGAACGAAAGAAGGTTCTGCGTGAGATTTTGCGCCTTTTTGAGCGAAAAAACGATCCGTTCAAGATATTTATTTACCTCGGGGTCGTCCGCCAGCCTCTTCTTCAGGATAAAGGTGATGCCCTTTACCGTAGAGAGGATGTTGCTGAAGTCATGGGCGATGCCCCTCGCGAGAATGCCGACCGCCTCCATCTTCTGCGACTGCCTCAATTGTTCATCGAGGACCCTGAGTTCTTTTGTGCGTTCTTCCACCAGTTCCTCGAGGCGTTCACGGTATATCGCCAGTTCTTCCTCAGCCTGTTTGCGTTCCGTTATGTCGAATATCAGGCCATCGATAAAGAGCAATTCTCCCCGGACGCCAAAGATCGGAGAGCCTTTCTCATGCAGGTCGCGAATCTCTCCGTTTTTCTTCCTGAGCCGGTATTCCACGGCAAAGGGCCTCCGCTGCCTGATCGCATCCTGCACGGCAGCAGCCACCCGGGCCTGGTCCTCCTCAACAATCAATGAAATAATCGGGCATGTTTCCGATTCGGCCAGGTCCTCTTCCCGGTACCCGGTTATGCTTTCGGCAACCCTGTTAAAAAATTGTATCCGGTAGTTCCCGGTAAAATGCAGACGGTAGACGATCGCAGGCAGGTTTTCAGCGAGTGTCTGGTAAGACTTGAAAGCCATCTCCATGTTTTCGTTCGCGGCCTGCCAGTATGCCTTGTCCCTTTCCCGCTCCCGTAACAGATCCCTGTATTTCCTGAAAAGACGCTCCTGATCCTCCCGGCTCAGATTGATTTCGGCCGGCGGCTGTTCACTTTTAAGAAGGTCTTCCAGATTCATGACGCTCCGCTTTTTTATAACGCTATAGAGATGCTATTCTCATCCCGATGTGTCTTTGGCAATTTCAGACATGATCCCTCCCGGCAATCAACCGTTGGCCCGTGCGTAAATTCTCCGCCCGGCTGGAAGGAGTTCATGCCCTTTTTTCTTCAGTAAGGGACTCATTAATTATTAGTATATCTTTTTTAGGCTTATTTACAAATGCATGCTCTCCGGCCGGAACGTGCTGGACGCCGGCGTCACAGGGTTTCTCATTATGCCTGCCGGCATGAAAGACCGGAAGTTCCGGAGTATTCGTCTGAAATTCCGGTAAAGTAAGCGGCGCCCCCGGTACTGACAGAAGGCCCGGGTGGTGCCCGGGATTTGAACTTCTCTCCGCTTCGCCGGCACTCCGGACGGCGAATGCAATAAAGATCCGTTTTCCGGTTCCGCTTAAAGTTGCCCCGAAGGCCTCCCATGCGTACAATACTGTGATGAACATCAACGATCTCAAAGAGATCGGCGGAAGGCTCTTTAATGATATCTCCGCGTCAAGGTATGCCCCCGGCAGGCAAAGCTCCTTAGGAGTCGGTGCCGCAGGAGACAAAACATTTCCTGTTGACCGTCTGGCCGAAGAGATCATCGTTGCAGGGCTGAAGGCGCTGAAAGAGCCCCTCACCATCGTCTCCGAAGAGATGGGGGTCATGGAACTGCGCGGGGGCGGGCCCATGGTCCTGATCGATCCGGTTGACGGCAGCAAGAACGCGGTTGCCGGCATCCCCTTTTACTGCACCTCCATCGCCGTCGCCGACGGGCATACCCTCGGAGACGTCCGCCTTTCTTACATCATCAACCTTTCGAACGGTGAGGAGTTTTGGGCCGAGGCAGGCTCGGGCGCCTTTCTCAAAGACAGGCGGATACATACTCAGGAAGACGATACCTTTTCCCTTATCGCTTACGAAGCCCGGTTCCCCGGCAAGGACATACCCGCGATCATCCCCCTTCTGGCCCAGTCGAGAAAAACACGGTGCCTTGGCGCAACCGCGCTCGACCTCGCTTATCTCGCAAGCGGTGCCGCGAGCGTCTTCGTGACGTCATCTCTCTCGAGAAGTTTTGACTTTGCCGGAGGGTGGCTGCTCGTAAAAGAGGCAGGGGGGATAACCACCAATAGCGCAGGCGAACCGATCGAACATATCACCCTGGATCTGAAAAAAAGCTCCAGCCTGCTTGCGGCGTGCAATCCCGCAGTGCACAGAAAGGCCCTAAAGCTGCTCGCGAAGGGACAAGCTCGTGTATAGATTTTTCCTGTTCCAGTTGCTTGTCGGCATCCTCGGCGGCTACATCGCGTCGAAAAAAGGACGCAACCCCCTCTTCTGGGGACTGGTATGCTTTATCCTTCCGCTGATGGTTCTGGTCATCGGCATCCTTCCGCCGCTCCTCAAAAGCGGAAAGACCAGACAATGCCCGTACTGCGGGAAAGTGCTGCGGGAATCAGACACGGAGTGCAAATACTGCGGAAAAGAAATGCCGATAAACCTGGTGCAGTGCAGGGCATGCGGAAGTTTTGTGCCTGAGAAAGATTACTGCATGCAGTGTCACAGGAAGCTGAAAAGTTAAGGGCGTTTGGCCCGCTCAAAAGACAGGGATAGAACTGCTTACCGTATGTAGGCTTCAGTCACGTACCGCCGCATCATGCGGTGGCAGTTGAAATAATATGCGTTCTTCCCTATCGCGTTCTGCATCATCCTTATCCACATATGCCGGTCATCATAGTACAGGGGGATGATGACCTTTTCGAGCTTGCTGTAGAGGTCTTCCGCATCGCGCCTGTCAGCGCTCTTCATGTCCGTCAGATCGGTCGACTGCATCTTCTCGATGGGGGCCGGACCGATTGCCCAGCCGGTGTATCCCTCGATATGCCCCTCGATCCACCAGCCGTCGAGCACGCTGAAATTGACGACCCCGTTGTGTGCCGCCTTCATGCCGCTCGTGCCCGAGGCTTCAAGGGGCCTCAAGGGAGTGTTCAGCCACACATCGACTCCGGAGATGATCCTGAGTGCCGAATCCATATTATAGTTTTTCAGATAAACGATCTTTATTTTATCCTTGAACTCCTCCTTGTATCTGAAGATGTTCTGGATCAGCTGCTTTCCGGGTTCGTCCTTGGGATGCGCCTTGCCGGCATAGACAAGCTGTATCTTCCCGGCACCTATCCTTAAAAGCCGTTCGATGTCCCTGAAAATAAGATCCGCCCTCTTATAGGCGGTCGCCCTCCTGGCAAAGCCGAAGGTAAGGATATCCGGCGAAAAAAGACTGCCTGTCTGCTCTTTGATGTATTCACAGAGGCTCTTTTTTGCCTCCATATGCGCATTCCACAATACCTCATCAGGGATGCGCCCCACCCGCACAAACAGTTCCGGCTCGTTCGCCCAGCCGGGCAGGTATTCGTCATAGATCTTTTTGAAACTGCTGCAGGTCCAGGTAAAGGAATGCACGCCGTTGGTGATCGCGTAAATTTCATACCCGGGGAACATGTTCTTCGAGACCTCGCCGTGCTTCTTCGCCACCCCGTTGATATAGCGGCTCAGGTTCAGCGCGAGCATCGTCATGTTCAGGCAGTCTCTTCCCGCAAGCTCCTTAAGCACATGGAACGGGATGATCTCGCCCATGACCCGGGACACAAGATCATAGGGGAACTTGTCATGGCCGGCCTCCACAGGCGTATGGGTCGTAAAAACGCAGAGGCCCTTCACCTTTTCCTTGTCCCAGACGAGCTTTTCATCCCATACATCCTCTATCGGCCTCTTGAAGCGGTCGAGCAGTTCAAGGGTCAGAAAACTCGCATGGCCCTCGTTCATATGATACTTTTTAATCTCGAATCCCATCTCATGCAGCAGCCGCACACCGCCGAGGCCGAGCACAATCTCCTGCTTCAGTCTGTATGTCAGGTCGCCGCCGTAAAGTTGAGCGGTGATCTCACGGTCCTCAGGGGAATTGACTGCTATATCAGTATCGAGAAAAAATACCGGGATGCTCCCGCTTGTCAGGCTCTTCACGTTATACTGCCATGCCTGCACAAACACTTCCCTGCCCTCGATCTGCACTGTCGCCTTATAGGGCAGCAGCTGCATGTACCGGGAAGGGTCCCATTCATAGGGATATTCGACCTGCCTGCCTCTGTCGTCAATGTCCTGCCTGAAATACCCCCTCCTGCAGAGGATGGTGACCGCGACCATCGGCAGCTTCAGGTCAGCCCCCGACCGGATGGTATCGCCCGCCAGAACGCCAAGCCCCCCGCTGTAGGTGGGGATATCGTTATGGACGCCTATCTCCATCGAAAAATAAGCGATTTTCGGCTCTTTTGTGAGCTCCTGCAGTTGATCGATTCCTGTGTACATGGAATAATATTTTAAGCTATTTGACGGGGATACACAAGTTTTTCATGACCGCCCCTTCCCGGGCGGCGTATCGTCCAGGAACATGAGTTCCCTGAAATCCTCGATCGCGGGGAAATCCTTCGGAATCCCCTTTGCCGCCTTCGAACTCGCGTAGGTCTTGTGGAGGATGTATCTGATGCCGTATTGGGCCGCGGTCTTCAGCACCGCCACGGTATCGTCG
>JAOUFP010000205.1 GCA_029858145.1 Nitrospirota bacterium
GACCTCTGACGGACAGACCCTTTTGACGGCCAACGCGGGTTCAAATACCGTGAGCATCATCGACACCTCCTCCCTCGTGGAAGTGGGCAGGGTCAGGGTAGGAGACGGCCCTTCCTCGCTCCTGACCGACAAAACAGGCAGAAAGGCATATGTCTTTAACACCCAGTCAAATACCATTTCGGTCCTGGATATCGGCATCAGAGAGGTTGTCGCGACCGTCTCTACCGATGCCGGCCCCCTCAGGGGGGAACTCAGCAGCAGGGGCAACAGGCTCTACGTTATCCATGGGAGCTCTCCCTACCTGCTCGTACTCGACGCGCAGTCCCTTACAATAGTGAAAAGGGAGATGGTCGGGACCGGCATGACCTCGGTCACGGTCGACCCAAGGACAGACCTTATCTATCTGGGAAAGAAAAACGAACTGGAGGTGGCGGTATACGACTCCCTTTCCTTCATCCCTGTCGGCTATATCAGAACAGGGGGGACTGCCGCGCACATGCACATAGACAGCGTGGAAAACAATCTCTACCTCGTCATCCCAGAAGAGAAGAAACTCATGGTGGTCAATCTGGTGAGCAGAAGGACTGTCGCAGAAATGGATACCGGCGAAGAACCCTTCCGGGTGGTCACCGCCGGCCAGGGCACGGAGCGATTCTGACATGGTGCGCAAAACGTGAAAAACCCCGGGACGCGCCGAAACACAGGTCTCCTGCACCCTGCGGCATGCCTGGGAAGGATCTTTTTTTATCTCGCCCTCTCCCTTTCTCTGCAGGAAACGGCCCTGGCTGATTCCATCAGCGGATATCTGGATTACACATACACCCAACAGGACATCCAGACAAAGGAAGCCTCCGGCCTCGAGTCAGACCAGGAAACCGAAACCTTCAGGCAGCAGTACAGCCTGACGTTGGACAAGACCATCTATCCCAATCTCAAGCTCCTTGCAAGCGGGATATTTGAAAAATCCAAAACAACATCAACTTTTTCATCATCGATCTTTGCCGAGCAGGAGACCACGGTAACGACGACTATCCTGCGGCCGTTTATCGATCTCACCCTGAGGACCCCTCTCTACATCGCGGGAATCGGCTACAACCGGAGGGAAAGAAAAGATGAGACCTCAAACGCTCCATCCATCACAAATGTGAATGAGGAGTACAATGCTGTTTTGGGGTGGAAACCGGATGGGTTCCCCTCGGTGAATTTGCGACTCAGCAGGACAAACTTTTATGACAAGGACCGGGCCTTCCGGGACGCGACCGAAGATTACGTGACGCTGCTTTCGGAATTTGAGCCCGCCAGCTACCTCAGGCTCAGGTACAGGGGAACATACGACAACATAGACGACAAACTGAATGAACTGGAAACCAGGACGGTGAACCATACGGGGAGCGCATGGTTCACCGAAAAGTTCTTCCGGGGAAAAGTGCTTCTGAACACAAGCTATGAAATCTCGAGGAGGACGACAGAGACGACCGCCGGGGGCACCGGTGATGTGGCGCTGCAGGAATTCCCTTTTGCAGGCCTGTATGCCCTTGACGACACGCCGGTTGACGGGGAACTTGACCCGGCTCCCGCACTTATAGACGGAAACGTTGCAGCAGGCGCGGGGATCTCTATCGGCCTCCCCGGAATCTTGGGAGATACGAGGCCGAGGAACATGGGCCTCTTCTTTGTAAATGAGACTGAAATCAATACGCTCTACGTATGGGTCGACAGGGAACTTCCCATCGGGATATCGTCATCCTATTCCTGGGACATCTACACCAGCACCGACAATCTCATCTGGACCTTCCGGCAGACAATATCTTCCGCTCCGTTCAGCTCCTTTCAGAACAGGTTCGAGATCAATTTCAGCACCCTGACAGAGAGATACATAAAGATTGTGGTGAATCCTCTTACGCCCGGCGCTGCCGCATCCGAGCCGTCCTTCCTCGATCCTGACAAAATTTCCGTGACCGAACTGCAGGCCTTCATCAGAATGCCTGCGGAAGATATCAAGGGTGAATTCACCACCACGACGCACCATTACAACCTGGACATCAGGACAAGGCTTCTGGACAATCCGGATCTGTATTACGACCTCACGTATTTTTACTACAGGACGGAAAGCAGGTCCGTGACCACCACTTCAACGCTCTCCAACAGCCTTTCCGCCAGTTACCGGTTCAGCAGGGTATTCACCGGGAATGCGCGGGTTGCCAGGGAAGACAGCAAGGAAGAAAGGGGAGACATAACAGCCTATATCACAAAAGCCTCTGTAACTGCGGCGCCTTTCAGGACCCTCAGCCACACGCTCACCTACAGCGGAAGGTACGAGAGTGTCCCGGAGGGAAATACCAGCAGAAGCTCCTTTTTTTTATATAACACCGCGGAACTCTACAGGGGGATCAATGTTTATTTGAGCGGAGGCCTGGACTTTACAGAGCTCGAAACAGGAAGGAACCAGGACAGCACACTCGTCACCGCGGGCGCCAATATCGTCCCTCACCGCACCCTTGCCTTAAACATCAGCTACACTTCAAGAGACACTGATGAGTCCGGGGGGGGCAGGCCGGATTCCTCGACGCTTTCCCGGACAACGGATTTGACGGTCTCCTATCAGCCCTTCAGGTCATTATATCTGTTCACGACACTGACCTGGTTAACCGAGACCGACAGGAAGGACACGTTAAAGAATTACGGCGTGACCTGGTCGCCTTTTCCCGACGGGGCTCTCCAGTTCAGCTTCGCTTACGATGAGAACCTGCGCACGCAGGACGACGCAAAAGAGACGCTCATCAGGCCGAGCCTGCGATGGAAACTGGGCAGAAGCTCCTATCTGGATTTCTCGTATCTGGTCCTCAAGAGCGATTCCGTAACCGAAGAGGTGGATACAAAGATTTTCAGCACAAACCTGAGGATTTATTTTTAAGGACTATGTCCTATGCGAAATAGACAATCGGCAAACAGCATGATATTCTTTTGAAAGAAAGGGGAGACTATGCTCACAAAAAAAAATATCAGGCAAGGCATCTTCTGTATTTTCCTTCTGGCCCTGGCGGCCTGTACGACTACAGCTCCCTCCAGCAGCTGGCATGACCCCATAATGGACTTCGGCGTTGTCGAAACGGTTGCGGTCATGCCGTTCGAAAATATGACGAGGGATAATCTCGCGGCAGACAGGGTACGGGATGTCTTCACCACGATGCTCCTGTCCTCCGGAGGAGTCTACATTCTCCCGACGGGTGAGGTGATGAGGGGGATAAACAGGGCCGCCGTCGCCAGGCCTGTTACGCCGTCTCCCGAGGAGGTCATGAAATTTGGCGCGATCGTCAAGGCGGATGCGGTCATCACCGGCACGGTTAAGGAATACGGCGAAGTGAGATCAGGGACCACGTCTGCAAACATCGTGTCGATCAGCATGAGAATGTTTGAGACAAAGACAGGAAGAATCGTCTGGTCAGCCTCTTCGACACAGGGAGGGATAACGGCGGGAGACCGTCTTTTGGGCGGAGGAGGACAGCCTATGGACATCGTTACGGTAAAGGCAGTCAATGATATCATCGACAAGCTTTACAAGTAAGGCGGTTTTCATTCTTATCGGGGCACTCCTGCTGCTCCCGGCATGCGCATCCACGGGGAAACCCGCTCCCGGTTACACCGGAGAAGGCGAAAGATTAAGGGTTGCGGTTCTGCCGTTCGAAAACCTCAGCGGAGGTCCTGTCCCGCTCAAAACAATACGCCAGTCGCTGATAGAGAGATTAACGGCAGCAGGAATAACCATCCTCGAGGACGGTCTTCTCGACCGCTTCATGGAAAAACACCGGATGCGGTACACCGGCGGCATGGATACCAGGACGTCCGGTCCGTTCCGGGATGAGATCCAGGTCGATGCGGTTCTCATCACCTCGGTTGAACTGTACAACGAATCCATTTATCCCAAGATCGCGCTGATCTCAAGGCTTGTCTCGACCGGGAAGATCCCTAAAATCATGTGGATGGACATTGTGGGAAAGGCGGGCGACGATTCTCCCGGCATTCTTGAACTGGGGCTTGTCGAGAGCATGGAGATTCTTGAAATAAGGGCCCTGGATGAACTGACAGCTTCCCTGACAAGGTATCTTTCAGCCAGAGACGGAGATATGCCGGCGGAGATTCCCGCGGCAGAATATGTGCCGGCACCTTTTGCCTCCTACACCGATATTCCGCAAATGGAACAACCCACGAAATTCGATCCGAAATTCTATTACAGATCGCCCCTGCCGACTGAAAGGAAATATATTGTCGCGGTGGTGCCTTTTCTAAATTACAGCGAGAGGAGAAAGGCCGGGGATGTCCTGACGCTCTATTTTGTGCGTCAGCTGGCAAAAGTTTCCTCAGTCGAAGTTCTTGAGCCCGGGCTTGTACGCCAGATTCTCCTGAACCGGCGGGTCATAATGTACGGCGGGGTTTCACTGTCAGACCTCGACCTCATCAGCGATTACCCTGAGGTTGACCTCGTCCTGAGCGGAAAGGTCCTGGATTATGAGGACTACAGCGGGGTCTGGGGAAGTCCGCGAGTAGACTTTTCCGTTGAACTCCTCGACAGAACTGCCAGGGAAATCGTCTGGTCATCGAAGAGCTTTAACGAAGGAGATGACGCGGTCTTGCTTTTTGACTGGGGGAAATTGAATACGGCGAGTTTCATGACATCTGTAATGGTTGCCAATACCGTTGATAAAATGCCGTTCAGATAAAGACGTTGAAAAAAATTTCCTGTAAATACATTACAAAAAAGCAGTTCTGGGGATGCTTATCGTGACTGAATGGTTCATCTTGAAAAATATGCGAACATCAGGAACAGGGAGGCAGGATTCGAAAAGGGAGGCGCTGATCCGGAAGGCAGGATTCGACCGCATCACATCTCTGTTGACGGCAAAGGCGCAATAAATCATCAAATGGGGAAAAAACCATTTTATTTGGTGATTTCACCAGATAAACCTGCTCAACAAATTATTTTATAAAGTGCTGTGCTGATTTATAGGGGGATCCGCATGTTGGCATATTTGATGCTATTACTGTATATCTGAATACAGGATTTCCCTGATTGCCCGGTTAAGGTTAATGCCTACGGGTTCGCGGTATCTGTGATGATACGCAGAACCAATGGAAGAAGCTGTTCAGGTGATAACGTGAAAAGGAGAGTTATGAAAAGATATGTGTCGACGGCAGCAGCGATATTTTTCAGTTTAGTCTTCACGGGCTTTGCCTTTGCCCTTGATGAAAAACCCGCACCCGCCCGGGAAGATAAGTCCGGTGATGCAGCCAGCCGGGAATTCATTCACCTGAAGGTCCCCCTTTTTTCGCCGCTCTTCTCTGATATCCCGGTAGCGACAGTAAATGACGAACCGATCACGCTCGGGGAACTCAAGGAAAACCTCGGCTCCGTGCATGAAAAGGTGTCCGAAGAAAAGACCTCTGCAGGCAAGGATTATTCCGGAGCGATCGAGAGGCTGATAAATATCAAACTCATCCTCCAGGAGGCGAAAACCATCGGACTGGATGAACTCCCTGATGTGACAAGGATGGTGGATGCATACAGGAAGACAACGCTCGTGGAACTCCTTCAGAAGGAACACGTCGCGGACACAAAGCCCGATGAAGCCGAAGTGGAGAAGCTCTATCAGGAAGCGGTAAAGGAGTGGAAAATCACGTCGCTCCTCTTCGAAAAGAAAGAAGATGCCGTAAAAATGGAAGAGGGTTTGAAGGCAGGAAAGAAGTTCGATGATCTGGTGGACGAGGCGCTGAACAGCGGCTCGGCAAAAGGGGAAAGAGAAGCGCTGCA
>JAOUFP010000206.1 GCA_029858145.1 Nitrospirota bacterium
AAAATCCCTCTGTGATAAACTTTTTTATGAGGAAGATTCTTCTGCTTTTTGCTTCTTTTTTAATCTTTTCCCTTTTTTTCTTTCTGGTTAAAGGCGAAAAAGTCGGCAAATTGGACCCTCACCTCAGCGGGGATTCGTTTTTTGAAGGGTTAAGGATAATTCAGAAAAAAGACGGCATACAAAATTGGGTTTTAATCGCCAAACGTGCCGATATTTCGAAAGAAGGCGATAAAGCACTTCTTACGGATATCGAGATGGAGGTAAAGAGCAAGGGCATAACCATTTTCGCAGAAAAAGGCCTCTATAATCTGGATACAAAGAAGATATCTATTGACGGAGCCATTACGGCAAAAAGCGGCGATTATTCGATCACTACGGGACAGGTCGAAATAGACAGCGCTGCGGGATTGCTGAAGACAGGCGAAGATGTGCGCATCGAGGGCAATAAATTCACCCTGAACGGCACCGGCATGGAAATTCAAAATAATGAACAAAAAGTGAGGATACTGAAGGATGTTAAAGCAACTTTCAATAATTAGCATTATTTTACTGTTTGTCCTTGCAGTGCACTCTCACGCTGAAAGCGAAAAAGCGAAGATTAAGGGACCGATCACGATCACGTCCGAATCCCTTACCGCTGACAACAAGGCGCATACCGCGCTGTTTGAAAAAAATGTCGTGGCAAAGACAACGGATTTGACCATTCACGCGGACAGAATGCTCGTTTTCTATAAGGAAGACGGCGGCGAAGTCACGAAAATCGAAGCGACCGGCAACGTCAGGGTTCTCAGGGAAGCGCGCATCATTACCTCAAAATCAGCTACGTATTTCGCCGAAGAAGAAAAGGTCGTTTTCAACGGTGAGCCCCGTGCCATGGACGGTGACAACGTCGTATCCGGAACTAAAATGATTTATTTCATAAGTAATGACCGCTTTCTTGTGGAAAACAGCAAGGTTATCCTCAAGAGCAAAAAGGACCGCTGATGCATACACTCGAAGTCAAAGGGTTGTCTAAAAGCTACGGCAAAAAATCCGTAATCAGGAATATCGACATTACTGTCTCAACTTCTGAAATCGTTGGACTGCTCGGCCCCAACGGAGCCGGAAAAACAACGACATTCTACAGCATCCTCGGACTGATAAAGCCTGACAGAGGCAGTATTTATCTGGATCGTGAAGATATCAGCATGCTGCCAATGTACAAGAGGGCAATGCGGGGCATCAGTTATCTGCCTCAGGAACCCTCGATCTTCAGAAAACTTTCGGTCGAAGACAACCTCAGGGCCGTCCTCGAAATAAAGGGCATGTCCAGGGGCGATATAGAGTCCGAACTGCATGTTTTATTAAAGGAATTTAATCTGGAAGAATTTGCCGGGAGGGATGGCTTTAAGCTGTCAGGCGGGGAGAGAAGGAGGACGGAGATAGCCAGGGCGCTCGCTACAAAACCGACTTTCATGCTCTTTGATGAACCATTCGCGGGCATCGATCCGCTTGCCATCATTGAATTAAAAAAGATGATGGTCTATCTGAAAGAAAAGGGACTGGGGATCATTATCACCGACCACAACGTACGGGATACACTCTCTATAACCGACAGGGCATACATTATCAATAACGGCGAGATCCTCGACGAGGGCAGTCCTGACAAGCTTATCGCGACTCCGAAGGTAAAGGAAGTATACCTTGGAGAGGAGTTCAGGCTCTAAATGGCACTGGAAAGTCGTCTTGAACTGAAGCTTGCCCAGAAGCTGGTGCTCACTCCCCAGCTTCAGATGGCAATAAAATTATTGCAGATGCCGCAGCTCGAATTGTCGCAGACAATCAATCAGGAGCTGGTGGAAAACCCTTTCCTCGAGGAGCAGTCGGAGGCCGCTTCCTCAGAAGAACTCTCTTATGAGGAAAAGGAATCTCTTGCGGAAATAAAACCGGATAGCGACGACACTGAACTTTCTCTCGAAAAACTGGCGCATTTTTCTTCAGACGATTACTTTGAAGAAAGGGGGTCTGACGGAAGGGATCTCGGGTATTTTACATCAGGCAATGTTACCCATCCGTCGTATGAGTATTTTCTCAGTTCCGCACCTGATCTCTTTGATCATCTTGTCTGGCAGCTCCGTTTGTCGAAAGAAGCTGAACAAATAAGGGAAGTCGCTGAAGTCATTATCGGCAACATCGATGAAAATGGGTTCCTCAGAATCTCGGATGAGGAAATTGCGGAACTGGCGAATACTGATATGGAGACGGCCAAAAAGGCTGTAACCCTGGTTCAGGGCTTTGATCCGCCCGGAATCGCCGCCCGCGATGTCAGAGAATGCCTTCAGTTGCAGCTCAGGTCAATGAATTTGCAGGGGTCACTCGCTGAAAACCTGATTATCAACAACCTTGATCTGCTCGCGAAAAGAAAATACTCCCTGCTGGCGAAAGAATACAACGTCTCTGAAGAAGACATCATGGCGGCGGTAAAAATAATTGAAAGCCTTGATCCGAAACCGGCAAGGAAGTTTTCCACCGCATCCGCAAATTACATAACACCTGACGTCTTCATAGTGAAGGCTGACAACGGCTACCAGATTATTTTGAACGATGAAGGCTTGCCGAAAATAAGGATAAACAATTATTATCAAAGGCTTTTAAAACAGAAAGATTCAATAGCAAAGGAAGAAAGACAGTTTCTGGAAGATAAACTGCGCTCCGCGATCTGGCTTCTGAAGAGTCTGGACCAGCGGAACAAGACCATTTACCGGGTAACCGAAAGCATTCTGATATTTCAGAAGGATTTTTTTGACAGGGGAGTAAACGCTTTAAAGCCGTTGAACCTGAAGGATATCGCCACAGAGTTGAGTCTCCATGAAAGCACGATAAGCAGGGTAACTTCCAACAAGTATCTTGCATGTCCGCATGGGATTTACAGCTTCAAGTACTTTTTCAGCAATGCGATACCGAGTGATTCGGGAGAATTGTCTTCGACCTCGGTCAAGGAAATGATCAGAAAAATTATATGCGAAGAGGATTCGTCCAATCCTCTCAGCGACATGCGCATCGTGGATATATTTAAAAGCAAGAATATCACGATTGCCAGAAGAACCATAGCGAAGTACCGGGAGGAACTGAAAATCCCGCCCCAGAGTCAACGGAGACGATAGGAATCTGCACCATTTCATTACACAGACCATAGGAGGAATTTATGAACATCTTAGTGAACGGAAGACATCTTGAAGTGACACCTGCTCTCAAGAACTATGCAGAAGAGAAGATTAAAAAATTCGAGCGGTATTCGTCGGATATATCAGAAGCCACGGTAACGCTCAGCGTCGAAAAGTACCGTCACAAGGCTGAAGTGATGCTGAAAGCCAACGGGATGCTGATTCAGGCCGAGAGCGTTACCGGCGAGATATATTCCGCGATCGATGAAGTCTCTGAAAAACTTGACCGGCAGGTAAAAAAATACAAGGAGAAGCTTGTATCACACAGGAAGGGCTCTGCTAAAAACGCCGCGGCTTCGGAGAATCCCGCTTCTCTGCACGAAGAAGCCCGGATAATAAAGAATAAGCGTTTTGAACTCAAACCAATGAGTCCTGACGAAGCGTCGATGCAGATGGAACTTCTCGACAAGACTTTCTATGTATTTATAAATGATATAAGCGGCGATATCAATGTAATCTACAAGAGACAGGACGGCAATTTCGGCCTTATCGAACCTGTCAAGTAAGCTACCTTCCCGTGAACAGAACGCCATTGCGAGAAAAAGGTAAAAAGGCCCGGGAGAAGACGACCCCCTCCTCCCGGGTTCTTATTATTACGGGCATGTCCGGTTCAGGCAAAACCGTTGCCCTGCGGGCAGTTGAAGATGCCGATTTCTTCTGCGTGGACAATCTGCCTGTTTCCCTTATCAGCTCCCTTATCACGAAAACCTCCGGCAAAGCCGGCACGAAAAACATTGCCATCGGCATTGATATCCGTGAAAAAGAATTTCTCTCCGGCATCGAGAGGACCTTGAACGCTCTTCGGTCGAAATATCCGATCGAGATACTTTTTCTCGAAGCTGAGTCCGAAGTCCTGATCCGTCGTTTCAAGGAAACCCGGAGGCCCCACCCGCTCGGCGGGGAAATCGCCGGGGCTATCCTGTCGGAGCAGAAGATACTCGCCCCTCTGAAAAAGAGCGCCGACAGGCTCATTGACACCTCTTCCATGTCGCCGCACCAACTGAGAAAGCTCGTCTCCTCGATCTATGCTTCCGCAAAGCCGCGGAAAGATCTGGCCGTAAGCCTCATTTCGTTCGGGTTTAAGTATGGCAGTCCTCAAAATATAGATCTTCTTTTTGATGTCCGGTTTCTGCCGAATCCATTTTTTATCCCCGCGCTGAAAGAACTGAACGGCACGGATAAGAAGGTGGCCCGATATATTTTCCAGCATGCCGAAACAAAGCAGTTCATAAAAAAAATCGTGGAACTGCTGAACTTTCTTATCCCCCTGTATATAAGAGAAGGCAAATCATACCTTTCGATCGCGTTCGGATGCACCGGCGGCATGCATCGCTCCCCTGCCCTCGTTGAAGAAATCTCCCGGCATATCGGGAAGAGGAATATTGATTTGAACGTAATACACCGGGACATATCGTGATACAATAAAAGCAATGATATATCTTGACAATAATGCTTCCACCCCTGTCGACCCCGAAGTGTCCGATGCAATTTTTTCCTGTCTGAAAAGAGATTTTGGCAATCCGTCAAGCAGCCATATGCAGGGGAGAAGGGCAAAGGAACTTATTGAATCCTCACGCGCTGCGATATCGGCATTTCTGGAGTGCTCGCCGGATGAGATTTACTTCACTTCGGGCGGAACCGAGTCGAACAACCTTGCCTTACTGGGGACCGCGATGCTTCATCACAGCGGCCATATCATAACATCCGCTATCGAACACCCTTCGGTTTTCAATGTTGTCAAACACCTCGAATCCATGGGTTTTGAAGTCACCTTCCTGGATTGCGACAGCAGCGGCATAATCAAGCCCGAAGAGCTCAGCAAAGCGGTAAAGAAAAATACCTTTCTCATATCAATAATGCATGCAAATAATGAAACGGGTGTTCTGCAGCCTATTGAAGAACTGGGTGCCATCGCAAAAAGGCATGGCATAGTGTTTCATGTCGATGCCGCCCAGTCGATAGGAAAATCATATTTCACCCTGAACGCCTCGCCTGTCGACATGCTCACCCTCGTCCCTCACAAATTTTACGGCCCGAAGGGAATAGGCGGACTTTACATCAAAAATGGCTGCAGGCTGTCTCCGTTGATGTTCGGCGCGAATCATGAGAGGGGATTGAGGCCCGGCACGGAAAATGTTCCGGGAATCGCGGGGTTTGCGAAAACATGCCAGATAGCCATGAGGGATATTAAGCTCAGGGTCTCCCATACCACCCATCTGCGCGAAATCCTTTTCCGGGAACTCCAGTCCGGAATTCCCGGAATTCTGCTCAACGGCCACAGGACAAAAAGGCTTCCCAATACATTAAACGTATACATCCCCGGAATACCGGCTGATGGCCTTGTCAATACCGTCCGGGAACAGGTTGCGATTTCATCGGGGTCGGCGTGTCACTCGGGAAATCTTCTCCCGTCAAGAGTACTGAAATGCATGGGGCTTTCTGACCGGGAGGCCCTGTCTTCAATCAGGTTGAGCGTGGGCAAAGACAATACGGAAGACGATATTCAGAAAGCTGCCGGCATCATTATAAACGCGGTCCGAAGTCTGAGAAAAGACGCACCGCGCACGTCCCTGGAATACACAAC
>JAOUFP010000207.1 GCA_029858145.1 Nitrospirota bacterium
CCTTGAGGGTGTAACTGCATGTGGGGCAGAGGCTCAGGATAGCGTCCACCTTGAGCCTGCTGAAGATCTGATAATTCTTCTTCGCAAGCGCGACAGCTTCCGCCTCGAGTCCGAGGGCCCGGAGCGGACTGCCGCAGCAGGCTTCCCCTTTCGGCAGGATGACTTCATAGCCGATGCTGCGGAGGACATTTATGAGGGATTCACCGAGAGACGGAAAGAGATAATTGACGCTGCAGCCGGTAAAAATCGCAACACGTCCCTGTTTCTTCGGGACTTTGTGCACCTGCCCGCTGTCCCGGAAAGGAATGTCCGGGAAGTCCGGACGGAAAGGGAGCACCCCTTTCCTGGCAAGCAGGGGGAACAGAAGCCGCTGGGACATTTTCATCATCCTGAAGGTCAGGTCAGGCCACTTGACCGCGAACTTCGCGAAGGTCCTGAGAAGCCTTCTTTTCCTGTCGCTGTCCTTCAGGAGCGCCCTGCCGAGATACACCGCCTCCGGGATGTCGATTCCCAGAGGACACGCCCTGGTGCAGGCCCCGCAGAGGATACAGCTGAATATCCGCTCGTTCAACGCGTCTGACGGCTTCAGTTCGCCCGCGAGGAGGCTGCGGATCAGGACAAGCCGCCCCCGCGCGCCCATGCCTTCCGAGGGGTCATTGCCGTACGTGGGGCAGGGGGCCTTGCAGCCTCCGCAGCGCACGCAATGCGACAGCTCTTCGAGGTACTGGTATTTATGCTTCATATGTTGAGCCACATCATAGCAACTGTTTTCCTTATCTGCGAGAAGGCGGGATGACGAGGGAAAATTGATAATGACAGGTTTTTCTGCGAGCCCCCTCCAGATACTTTATTATAAACAAATTACTGCCGGAGGTGGTGTCCTGACAAGGAAGGGCGATCAGCCGGAAGAACCGGAGCCCGAAGTCCCGTCTTTGCCGATCGTCCTGTTCATGCTGCCGCTGATATACCCTTCGAGGTCGAGGGCCACGAAGCTGAAGCCGAGGGACTTCAGGCCCTCGGCTATCTTTCTTCTGTTTTCCGGCTCCATAATGACAGGGAGGTCTTTTTCCCGCACCTCGATCCGGGCGACATCCCCGTGGTTTCGCACCCGGAACTCCTGCAGGCCGAACTCCCCGAGAAGCTTCTCTGCCTCCTCGACCTGTCTCAGGCCGGCAGGGGTAATCCGCCTGCCATAGGGGAAGCGCGATGAAAGACAGGGCGACGAAGGCCGGTCCCAGGCGCTCAGGCCGAGTTCTCTGGAGATGCTCCGGATTTCCTCCTTCGAAAAACCGCATTCGGCAAGAGGGCTCCGCACCCCGTGCAAGGCCGCGGCCTTTAACCCCGGCCTGTAGTCCCGAAGGTCATCGGCATTCGTGCCGTCGAATACGTGCGCGCAGTTTTTTTCTGTCGCAACCTCCCGTAATTTCCTGAAGAGCTCCTCCTTGCAGTGGAAGCAGCGGTCAGGAGGGTTGCTGACAAAGGATTCGTTCAGCAGTTCTCCGGTATGCAGTACCAGATGCTCAGCCCCGGCCTCTTTCGCGAATGCAGCGGCATGGTCGAGATCTTTTTTCGGCATTGTTCCGGAAAAAGCGGTGACCGCCAGAAACCGTATTCCTGAGAGCTGCATCGCCTTCAGGAGAAAGGAGCTGTCAACACCGCCTGAATAGGCGAGCACCGCAGAGCCGGCAGAGCGGAGCGTGGAAAGCAGATCAGTAAATTTCCGGTTGCCGTGATCAGCGGCAATACTGCTCACAACGAGGTGACCTCGTAGTTTTCCTGGTGCATCTTGGCGTCGGCGCGTATGATGACCTTCACGCCGTACTGCCGCTCGACATCCTCGATGCCGAGCATCTCCTCGTCAGAAAGCAGTTCCGCAACGAGGGGATGGGCGGTGATGACGATCTTCGTGCTGCCGTGCCGTGCCATCTTTTTTATGGTCCTCAATATCTCGTAGCAGAGCGTATCAGGCGACTTCACGAACCCCTTGCCTTCACAGTAAGGACAGGTCGTGCAGAGCGTCCGTCCGAGATTTTCCCTGACCCGCTTTCTGGTCATCTGGATGAGGCCGAGCTCCGATATATGGAGGATGGTATTTTTTGCCCGGTCTTTTTTCATCGCCTCGGTAAAGGCAGTAAAGAGCTTCTCCCGGTTTTCGGGTTTGTCCATGTCGATAAAGTCGACGATGATGATGCCGCCGAGATTCCGCAGCCGTATCTGGTAGGTGATCTCCTTGACCGCTTCGAGGTTTGTCTTCAGGATCGTGTCCTCGAGGCCTTCCTTCCCCACGAATTTGCCGGTGTTGACGTCTATGACCGTCATCGCCTCTGTCTGGTCGACGACGATATATCCGCCTGACTTCAGCCACACCCTCCTGCCGATGGCACGGGCGATGTCCAGCTCTATGCCGAAGGCATCGAAGATCGGTTCGGTTTCCTCGTACAGCTCTATTTTCCCCAGAAGCTTCGGAAAATAGGTTTTCACGAACTCGGAGATCCCGGCGTGTTCTTCGGCAGAATCTATGACGAGACGCTCGACATTCTGCGTCATGAGGTCACGGACCGACCTGAAGACAAGATCGAGGTCGCTGTAGAGAAGACCGCGGGCAGGGACCTTATCCTTTTTCTTTTTGAGGTTTTCCCAGAGCAGGATGAGGAATTCGAGGTCTTTCTTTATATCTTCTTCCAAGGAGTCTTCACTCGCGGTGCGGATGATAAGACCGTATCCCTCCGGCTTGATCCGGGTGACGATGTCCTTGAGCCGTTCGCGCTCTTCCTCGTTCGATATCCTTCTGGAGATCCCGACGTGGTCCACATCCGGCATCAGGACGAGATATCTTCCGGGAAAGGTGAGATATGATGTCACCCGCGCGCCCTTGCTGCCGATCGGATCTTTAGAGACCTGGACAAGCAGTTCCTGGCCTTCCTGAAGGACTTCCTCTATAGACATGTCGGAGCGGCCCCTCCTGGGGAGGAAATCCATGGATTCATCGGCCCCCTCCTCTTCGAAGAGCGGCGAGAATTCATCCCTGTCGGTCTGTATATCGCCCACATAGAGAAAGGCCGCCTTCTCAAGGCCGATGTCCACGAAGGCGGACTGCATTCCGGGGAGTATTTTCACTACCTTTCCCTTGTAGATATTGCCGACGAGACTCGCGTCGCGTTTCCGTTCGACATAGAATTCGACGACCTGCCCCCCTTCAAGCAGGGCGACCCTTGTTTCCCCCTCGGTGACGTTGATCAGAATTTCGCTGCCCATATTTGTTCCCCCTCCATTGGTTCTTTCCATCCGGTGCCGTCCCAGCCGTACATTACCACCCGCGTGACCTCCAGGTCATCGACCGGAACGCCGAAGATCTCCCTGAGGATTTCGGCGAGCTTCACCTTCGCCTCTCCGAGGTCCCTGAGCGTAACCTGATACGTTGTCCCGTCCAATTCCTTAATATCTTCGACCATATCCTTCAAATTGTAAAGCCGGTTGTTCCTCTGCACCGGTATTTCCTTTTTTTCGAGGAATTCCCCGATGGAAAGACCTGCATAGCTCTTTATATCATATACATATCTGCTGACAAAACTATCGAGCGATTTTTCCCTGCCTGAAAGCAGGGCGATTTTGCTCACCAGGATGCCTTCAGGCAGCGTCCCGTTCAAAAGCTCCTGCCCGGCTTCTGGATCGAAGGCCGGAGAGAGCTCGGCATCAAGATATTCCCGGAGGCCGGCGATGCCGACCCTCAGCGCCGGGCCGAAAGACATTACCGGCACTGAACTGAAGCCTTTGGAATACCTGAACGGAAAGGAGGCCCTGCGCATCGCGCGTATGAGCGCGGTCGTCAGCTCGAGATGGGAGAGGTACCGGGCGTTCCCTGTCTTTGAAAAGCGCAGTCTGACCTTTACGGACGGAGCATCTGCATCCTGCTCTCTCCGGACCGGCAACGGCTGAGCTGTCCCGGCTTCAGGCTGCTCACACGATGAACCGCCGGGCGGGCATTGAAGCCCGCAGGCATGACACTCCCTCCGGCAGTCTGAAGTGAACCGGCCAGAGAGCGCGTTTTGATATTCCTTCTGCAGATATTCCTTTGATATGCCGGACTGTATATTGTCCCACGGCAGCGGCTCTTCGACCGGATAGTCGCGTTCCGCATACTGAGCGGCATCAATGCCGGTCATCTCCATCGCCTGCTTCCATTTGTCGAAATCAAAGACATCGGACCAGGCATCGAGCCTGCATCCAAGAGACCAGGCAGCTTCCGTCAGCCGGGAGAGCTGTTCATCGCCGCGGGCGAAGACCGCCTCCAGCAGGGACATCTCCTCCCTGTGGCCCTTGAACTGGATGCCGCGCCTCAGGAGGCTTTTCCTGAGAACGCGGTTCTTTTCCTTCAGGAGGTCCAGGTTATTCTGTCCAAACCACTGAAAGGGGGTGTGCGGCTTCGGGATGAAGGAAGAAACACCCACCGCGATGTTTGCCGGCCTGCCGGTCAGCTTTCTCGCTATCTTCGAGGCCTTCATGACCATCTCGGGGATCGCCTCCAGGTCTTCGCCGGTCTCTGTCGGCAGGCCGCTCATGAAATAGAGCTTCAGATTGTGCCAGCCTGCGCTGAAGAGCGTTTCAAGCGCCCTGATATAGGTTTCCTCTGTGAAGTCCTTGTTTATGACCGCCCTGAGCCTGTCGGTGCCTGCCTCGGGCGCGATCGTAAACCCTGATTTTCTCACGACCCTGATCTCCTCAAGCATCTCCCGGTTTACCGAGGCGACCCGCAGGGAAGGGAGAGAGAGCGAGATCCTCCTGTTGTAGAACCTCCGGTTGAATTCCTTCATGAGATAGGAGAGGCAGGAATAGTCCCCCGAACTCAGCGAGGTGAACGAGAGGGTGTCATACCCCGTGTTTTTCAGCGATGTTTCGGCAAGTGCGAGTATCTTCCCGGGAGACCGTTCACGCACCGGCCTGTAGGTCATCCCTGCCTGGCAGAACCTGCAGCCCATGGTGCAGCCCCTTGAGACCTCTATGGCTATGCGGTCGTGCACCACCTGCATGTAAGGGACAACAGGGCTGGTGGGGTAAGGCGCGTCCTCCAGCGAGTCCACCACCCGCCTGCGCACGCTGCCCGGCGAGCCGTGTACCGAAGGCACATACACTCCCTCTATGGCCGAGAGCTCCCTGAGCAGGGCCCCGCGGTCCCTGCTCCCGATGAAGCCCTGCATGACCTGAAGAATCTCCGGGACCGCCTCCTCGCCGTCGCCCACCAGGGCGGCGTCCACAAAGGGGGCAAAGGGCAGGGGGTTGATGGTGCACGGACCGCCAGCGATTACTATAGGGTGCTCCGGGCCGCGCTCAGCGCTCCTCAGGGGTATGCCGCCGAGGTCGAGCATGTTGAGCATGGAGGTGTAGGCAAGCTCGTACTGCAGGCTGAATCCCAGCATGTGAAAGTCGCCTACGGGCCTTCCGGTCTCAAGGGACCTGAGCGGCTCGCCCGAGGCCCTCATGGCCTCCTCCATGTCCAGCCACGGGTGGAAGACGCGCTCCGCAGAGGCAAAGGGCAGGCTGTTGACTATCTGGTAGAGGACCTTGAGCCCGAGGTGCGACATGCCAACGTCATAGACGTCAGGGAAGGCCAGGGCCGCCCTGAGGGGGGCCTCCCTGCGGATGACATTGAGCTCGCTGTCAATATACCTGCTGGGGCGCTGTATGCGGGCGAGGTTAAGCATAAGCGTATAGCTTATCATCCCTGCGGAGGCTTCCGCAAGAAAAGCGGAATGTCAGCCTCCGGGGCAGGACCCC
>JAOUFP010000208.1 GCA_029858145.1 Nitrospirota bacterium
CCGGAGACAACGTCCTCCCCCTGATTGCCGATGGTATAGTCGCCCCAGGGTCTCAGCAACTCCGGAGAAAATCTGGGGCTGTGGGTAAACAGCACTCCCGCCCCGGACTGCTGGGAAAGATTGCCGAAGACCATGGATTGTACCGTGACCGCCGTGCCCCAGTCATCCGAGATCCCCATTATTTTCCGGTATGTCTGCGCCCTGGCGGAGTTCCACGAATTCAGCACGCGCTGTATGGCGACGTATAACTGTTCCTCCGGCGATTCCTCGACCACGATCCCGTTTCCGCGAATGAATTCCTTGTAAGCCATAGCCACTTCTTTCATCTGCAGGGGGGCCAGGTCCTTTTTATAGGGGACGCAGTACTTTCTCTTGGACTCATCGATTATGGCATCGAACGTATCACGAATGAGACCGAAAGACATGCCGTAGGACTGCAGGAATCTTCTGTAGCAGTCCCAGGCAAACCATTCGCCGCCGGTCTGTCTGATGATGCCGTCGACTACGGCCTCATTCATGCCCACATTAAGATAGGAGTCCATCATCCCCGGCTGTGTTACGGCCGCGCCGCTCCTGACGGAAACGACCAGCGCGTTTTCGGGGTCGCCGAATGTTTTTCCGGTCCGTTTTTCGAGCTCCGCAATTTCCCTTTTTATCTGCTCCCTGAAATTCCTGTTCGCCGGAGGGTAACTGTCTATAAGTTCCCTGCATCGGAAAACCTCCGTGGTAATGATGAAGCCGGGAGGAACAGGGAGTCCCAGATTTTTCATTTTGACGATATTGAGTCCCTTGTTTCCTAACTGGACCACATCGAGAAGACGTTCATCCGGTCCGGAAATTGACGTCGCAATATTTCTCGGGTTATAGGTAAGCAGCAGATAATGCCTGTCAATCAGAAGCCTTTCGGCCTGTTCGTGAAGCGTGCTGGAGATACGGGTCAGAAAAAGGTCAAGCTTCTGTAATCCCAGTGAAAACGCTATCGCGTCCCTTAAAAATATCTCGGCAACTTTTTGAAATAACTCGTCCCGGCTGTCCGACTCGTGGAGATATTTCGGAAGCAGTTTCTCCGCGGGCAGGGAATTCCGGATTTCCAGAAGGTTTTCCTTGTGGATATTGTTGAAATAGTCGCTGACCAGGTTGCGGACAACCTGCGTAAAACCCCGAAAGATATCCACGTACTGGGAGAACGTGACCATCCTTATCCTGAGTGATTTATTGAGCAGTTCAAGCTGATGTTCAAACTCCCTGGCGGGAATGCCGTCGATATTCAGTGCCCTGCTGAACAGCATCAGGCATTCATATATCCGTTCAAAGGTTTCATGCGTAATGAAACCGAGATCAAAGTCTTCTACCAATTCCTCAAAAAGAGTGTTGACGAGAAACTCCAGCCGGAAGGTAAGCCCGAGCGCGTCGAATTTTGCCTCGCGGTAGCTGCCGTACATCGACGGGATGTCCGCAGCGATATGACGCTTCCTGTAAATATCCTCATGGACATCAAACGTCGTGGGTGACAGGATGATATCTTTCAGATGCTGGAGGTAATCCAGCAGACCGGAGATTTTCGCGAAGGCATCTTGCCGGGAAAGGACACCACGCAGTCCCTCCAGCTTCAGCGGAATATCAGCTTGCACCTGGTTTATATAGTCGTTGACCTCGCAGTAATTGATGCAGTATTTCTGGTTCAGCAGTTTATAAAACTGCACCGCCAGTTTCACCCGTTCGATATCCGGTGTGTGCTCTTCGGAAAAGCCGGCGGCAACTTCTGACATGAATTCATCCTCAAGCGAAAGCAGGTCGGCTATCCTGCCAAGCCCTCTGACCTCAAAAATGCGGTTTATTACCGTATTGACTCCATCGATGAAAGGGCCCTCCGCTGCTATCTGATCATAAATATTCTGCGGCAGATAGAGGCGCAGTCCCTCCTTTGATTTCGTCCTCCAGAAAGAAAGGATGGCCTCGATGAGGGAGACGATCTTGTTTGAACTCTCAACATGACTCTGCTTTCTCAGGAAATGGATAAGAATGTCCCTGCGCCTGCATAGTTCGTCAATCTCCGTCGAGATATCCCTGAGCTGACCCTCTGCCCCGATTTCATTGAAATACGCGGGAAACAGCCGCATCAGCTGTTTTGAAAGATTATACACCGGACGGATGTCGCTGTTAAGAAAGCGGGTGATATCCCTCGGGAACAGGTCGGTATCCTTGATGAGAACGCCGCTCAGTGAAAGATGGATGATAAGAGAAGAGAGAAGTTTCTTTGACCACTTCGGCTTCAGACTGATCAGTTCCATCCAGGTCCGGATGTTCTGTATGTGGGCAAAATTGCTCTGGATCTGCCAGTCGTCGCTTATTCCCCTGAAATCGGGATTCTGAAAACCGAGCCGGACAACCTGCTCGCTGAAAAAATACACCAGATCGCTCTCATCGGTCTTGTAGACGCCCAGCCCCATGTTTAAAACAGACTTGAGCACGGTATCCGGATATTTTTCCGCTCTCTCCTTCAGAATGCCGAAGGTCTTTTGAATCAGCTGCTGCACATAGTAAATGTCTTCATGACAGATAATCCAGTCTATGGTGCGGTTGATTTCCTTGAGGGTATCCTCGTGAATGCCCGATAACCCGGCGATGTTCATAGTATGAAAAAGAAAGATCATCTTGCAGTGATGCTTCAGTTTTTCATCGGTGATCGCGTTGAATATCCTCTCCGGCAGGCCTTGATACACTTCGACGAAGTCCCTGTAGCCGGGCAGTTCGAGAAGTCCCTCCAGAGCAGCCGGTGAGCTGTCAATGTTCCTGGCGACTATGCCCCGGAGCCGCGCCTGGCAAGCCTTGATCCTCTCGTGCGATATGGGCTTGAAGAGGTCTGCTATTTCTTCCGGAACCGCGCCGGGGATTTCGCTCGCAAACCACTCGCCGGGGTCATTTTCAGAGAGCCAGCAGGCAAAGGTAAACTCAAAATACCTCTTCAGGAGGGAATTAACGGCCCGGAAGTCGGTCCCGGCCGGTGCGGTCTGAAGAAAACTCTCCGCAAGCCTGTTCATCTGGTAATAGCTCCCGGCGACAAGAGAAAAAAGGTCAGGAGGAAATGCGTTCAACCGGTCGAACCCGTACTCTATTACCGGCATGAAACTCTTCAGTTCTTCACCGGTGTCTTTGATGCATCTCTGAAGGAGAAGATAGAGGTTATGAAAGGCGTCTGCCTTCACTTCCGCTTCTTTGGCCTTTTCGATCGCCTCAAGCGCGATCTCAATATAGAGTTTGACCGCCTCAGGACCCCTTGGGGCTGCTTTTAAATCATAGAAATAGCCGAGGGAGAAAGTCTTTGCCTCGTGCACTATGAACTGCCAGTTCCTGTAGGGGTGGCAAACCTCCTTCAAAAAAGTATCCAGCGTCTTCTGCAGGCCGAAAAACCTTGACATCACCTCCTGAATGACAAGATATTTGGGATCGATGGTAACGTCGACGCGGTAATCTGCCAGATTTATCTGAAGGGCCCTGGATGCTGTAGGGTTTGTCTCCATACCCCATTTTATCATGATTTCGATGTCCTGCTTAGACCGGAGCGCCAGCAATGACATGGGAATCCCCGCTCAATTTTTCCCCTGCCACAGTCTTTACAGCGGGGAACAATCGGAGAAGACAGTCCGGTGAAAATAGTGAGCATTTCATTTTTTGAGGCGGGAGGTTTGCATTGCTCTGCGCAGGGACGTGTCGGTTTCCTGCACCGTCATGTAAAATAAACATAATGGCGGCAAAAAAAAGGACATTCGCAAAAGCCCGATGTCTGCCCCATGCTGACAAAAAAACGGAAGATCGGAAATCCGAAAGGAAAAGTGAAAAGGAAACTCATTGAGAAACAGGCGATTGACTGACAGGGCAGTCCCGCTCTGTACCATCTGATGGTCGAACTTATCAAAGAAATCTGGCCGCACATTATCGCCACGTTGGACGTGGTGATTGCTGTTGCTGCTTCCGCGCACGCAGTTCTGCATAAGCGCGACACCCGCTCGGCGGTTGGCTGGATAGGCCTCATCTGGCTTGTCCCGATCCTCGGAGCGCTTCTTTACGCCCTTTTGGGTATCAACCGGATAAAACGGCGGGCGCGGGCGCTGCGCAGTGACCTCTCAAGGCCTCTCGTACCTTTACCGGCGCCGGAGGCCGGGCAGAAGCAGCGGCTTCCCCTTCACGATCAGTTCGAAGCCCTGGCACGTTTGATGGAACGGATTGTTCAGGAACCGCTTTTGCCGGGAAACAGGATTTCGCCATTGATAAACGGCGACGACGCCTATCCTGTTATGCTCGGTGCGATCGATGCGGCGGAACATTCCGTTCATCTGTCCACGTATATCTTCGACAATGACAGGGCAGGCGCACTGTTCCTGAACGCTCTCGCAAGGGCGGTAAAGCGGGGGGTGCAGGTGCGGGTCCTCATCGATGATGTCGGCGCCAGGTATTCCTGGCCCCCGGTAACGCATAAATTGCGTGCTTCCGGAATCAGCGCTGCGCGGTTTCTCCCTACGCTGCTGCCCCGGCAGCTCTTCTTTATGAATCTGCGGAATCATCGCAAGCTTCTCATCATAGACGGGAAGACCGGCTTTACCGGAGGCATGAACATCCGGGAGTCCCTTTTGCTCGGAGAGAATCCCCGTCATCCGGTAAAGGATCTGCACTTTCTTGTGGAAGGCCCTGTTGTCGCGCATCTCCAGAAGGTCTTTGCCGGGGACTGGTTTTTCTGTACGGGAGAACGGCCTGCTGAAGAACAGTGGTTTCCGGTTCTTCAGCAGAGGGGACCGGTAATGGCGAGAGGCATTCCCGACGGCCCGGACGAAGATTTTGAAAAATTGCACTGGACTGTCCACGGAGCACTTGCCGCTGCGAAGAAGTCGGTGCAGATTGTCACGCCTTATTTCCTTCCTGATTCGTCCCTCATCAAGGCGCTCAATCTTGCGGCGCTGCGCGGGGCAACAGTGGATATAATTCTCCCCGAAGTGAACAATCTCCCTGTCGTCAAATGGGCGTCAACGGACTTGTGGTGGCAGCTTTTGGAGCACGACTGCCGCATCTGGCTTTCGCCTGCTCCCTTTGATCACTCAAAAGTCATGATTGTGGACGGTGCCTGGAACTTGTTCGGTTCAGGGAACTGGGACCCGAGGAGCTTTCGTCTGAATTTTGAGTTCAATATCGAAGCATATGATACCGGCCTCGCGGGCCAGCTGGCCGGACTGGCCGGACAGAAGATGAGAGCCGCGCGCCGGGTGACGCTGGAGAAAGTGAACAGCCGGCCGCTTCCGGTCAAGCTGCGTGACGGCATTGCCAGGCTCTTTACTCCGTATCTTTGAGAGGGCATTTCACTTTGTGAGGAAGTTTGCTGAATGCCCGCCCCTCCTGCAGGGCGCTTCCCTTTATCCTTTTGACGCCCACCGCTCTTTGAGCGCGGTAAGTGTTTGGCTGTCGGTGAGGATTATGGCTTCGTCACCTTTTTTCAGTTTGGTTTTCTCATCAGCCAGCATGAACTCTTCTTCCCGGTAGAGACAGATAAGGCGCGCCTTATCCGGCAGCTCGAGTTTTTCCGCTTCTCCCGCGTCGTCTTCACGGACAACGAAAGAGAAGAAACGGGCGTCTCCCTTCACCATCGTGGAAAGTTCGAGGATGTCCCTGCCTTCAACCATGTCATGCAGGAAACGGCTTATCGTCCGAGTCGGGATGATTGTATTTTCCAGTCCGAGTTCAGAACAGATATGTTCGA
>JAOUFP010000209.1 GCA_029858145.1 Nitrospirota bacterium
TTCTTTGCCTCTCCGCGTTCTTGTGGACATTTTCTTTCTGTCTGATTCAGATCGTCCGATCTTCAGCGCTATCTCGCCGCTCACATTCTTCAATGTTCCATGTACGAGTGACTTGTATTTTCTCTTTATTGATCTTTGCCTGAACTGTTCGACAAGATTGTAGTACGCGCTGTCATCGAGTGCGATGACCATGACGCCTGAGGTATCTTTATCCAGGCGATGCACGACGCCCGGCCTCAGCGGACCGCCGACCGACGCGAGTTTTTTGCTGTGATACACGATGGCGTTCAGAAGGGTTCCGCTGTCGTGGCCTGCGCCTGGGTAAACGACCATGCCAGGGGGTTTGTTTACCACGATGACGAAATCGTCGGCATACAATATCTCGAGTGGTAATTTCTCGGCTAACAGCGACTGCTCTTCTTCAGGAATGGTGATGGATATGATATCCCCGTATTTTGTCCTGTAGTTGGGTTTGGTGGGAAGACGGTTGACCATGAGAAGCCCTTTTTCGATCAGGCGCTGTACCTGCGAGCGGGTAAGTCCTGACAACTCCGACGCCTGAACATCGACTCTCTTCCCTTCATCTTCAAAACTGATCTTAAATTCCGTTTTTTTCATATAAGGATAATTTTACCTGAAATATGATAAATTGGGGGACGGCATTTTCTGTGTGATGCGTGAAGGGGGGAAAAGCCAGGGGCAGACCATGAAAAAGACGGAGAGAAAAAAGCTCGAAAAAAAAATAGCCGCTGAAATTAAGGAGGTAAAAGGGCGTATCGCTGTACTGGAAGAAGCGGCAAAGCTGCTTTCAAATGAAGGTTCCGTCCGGAGGTTGAGCCTGAGGGAACTGATAAAAGCGAAAAGCGCAGGCGAGGGAGAATTGCGCGCCGCAAAGGTCAGGTGCAATAAGCTCGAACGCGCGTCAAAAAAGATTGACGATCCGGATTTCGGGACCTGCTTCTTCTGCGAACGTGTGATACCGTTCGAGAGGCTTTTGGAGATGCCGGAGACCACCCGCTGCGTCAACTGTGAAGACAAATGAGGCTCGCTCCGGAGGGATTTCCTCTCAAAAAAGAAATTTCGGGAATGATGCATCCGCTGCCTTTTTACTCGTGACAACCTTTCATTTTCAGTCTGCCGTTATCTCCTCTTGACAAACATATAAATATATGGTTATATGAACATATGAAAAAACTTGAAAATATCATGAAGCTTCTCTCAGACAAGACCCGTCTGAGGATACTGATGCTCCTGACGAGAAGGGAATTATGTGTCTGTCAGATCATGGGAGTTCTGGGTATATCTCAGCCCCTTGTATCGAGAAACCTGAAGCTCCTGTCTGACGCAGGTTTTCTGGATGAAAGGAAGGAGGGGAAACTCGTTTTTTACTCGATCAGCAGACCATTGGATGATCTGAACGCACGGATGGTCGGATTATTGAAGGAGACCCTGAAAGATGATAGCATTTTGGCAGATGACCTCAGTTCACTCCGGGAATGTGAGGAGTTTCAAAAAAAGACCGGAAAGTGCGACATGAAGACTTTTTCAGAATACATGTCGAAACATCGCGCAAAGTCATCAAGAGTCTAGAGGGGGGATAGTACCTATGTGCCGCCGTTTGTTGCTGATGCATTTTGTCCTTTTTTTGCTGCTGGTCCTGCCGGCCCCGCATGCCTTTTCCCAGGAGCGGGTCGTATCCCTCAGGGAAGCTGTCGAACAGGCGATGACCGGAAACCCTGAACTCAGGGCGACTGAAATGGCTCTGTTCGCGCACAAAGAGGATATCGGCGTTGCAAGAAGTTTTCTTCTGCCGAAGCTGGCATTTGAAGAAAGATATATGAGGACTGATAATCCCACCTATGCGTTTATGGCAAAGCTCAACCAGGAGAGTTTTTCAGCGGAAGACCTCGCGGGCGCGCCGGATACGTTCAATGATCCGGACACGATAAACGATTTTCAGACGAGCCTGTCTTTTGAACAGGCGCTGTTTGCGCCGAAGGCCTACATCGGCCTTGATATGGCGAAGAAGGAATACGCGGCGCAGGGGGATAATTTCGAAAGGAAA
The DNA here is from genome assembly GCA_029858145.1 of Nitrospirota bacterium. Classification (GTDB taxonomy): domain Bacteria; phylum Nitrospirota; class Thermodesulfovibrionia; order Thermodesulfovibrionales; family UBA6898; genus JAOUFP01. Next base: position 2,066 of record JAOUFP010000209.1, read on the forward strand.
AAGGAAGAGATTGCGCTGAAGGTATTCACGACTTTTATCGGTATACAGACCGCGAAAGAGTTTGTCTCGGTGACAGAGAAGGGCATCGAAGATGCCCGGGAGCATCTCAGGATTGCGGAGGCGAGGTATAAAGCGGGTCTCGGACTCTACTCGGACATGCTGAGGGCCCAGGTGGCGCTGTCTGCCGCGGAAGAAAAAAATATATCCGCCCGGAAGAATCTCGCGATTGCCAAAAGGGCACTTGGTCTGATGATGGGCCTGACTGAGGGGGTGGATGTGCAGGGAGAAAGGCCTGACCTTCAGGTACGGCAACTGGAATACTACAATGGCCAGGCTTTGACAAGAAAGGACCTGAAAAGTCTTGAGACAAGATACAGGAATGCCGAAAACTCTATGAAGATCGCGAATGCCGGATATCTGCCGGTTGTGGGGCTTGGAGGTTCTTATCAGCTGAACGATCCCGACAAACCTTTTGGTGATGAAGGCAAGAGCTGGCAATTGATGGCCTTTCTCAGATGGGAGCTTTTTGACGGGACAAAACGCGGGCACGAGAGAGAGAAGGCCAGGCACAAGATCGCAGAGGCCGGTGAATATCTGGACGGACTGAAAAAACAGATATCCTTTTCGGTATTTGACGCGTACCTGACGGTTGAAGAGGCGAAAAAAAGGCTTGAGCTTGCTGAACACGCGCTGAAATCTGCTGAAGAGGGCACAAGGCTCGTGAAGACGAGATATGAGAACGCTCTTTCCACCATGGTCGATCTACTCGATGTGCAGACATATCTCGACGCTGCGCGGGCGGGCGTTATTGAAAAAGAAGGGGCATATCTGACCGCTATAGCCAACCTCGGATTTCAGAGCGGAACAATACTGAAGGATCTGGAGATCGGGCAGTGAGGAGGGACGGGATGAGAAGAAGCACAATAATTCTACTGATTATATTGCTGACAACCGGATTGTTGACCGGCTGCAAGGATAAGGTAAAGCCGGGCGTCCGCGAAGTGAAAAGGGAACAGGTCACGGGTGTGACCCTCGAAGTGATGAATCCGGCTGAGGTTGCCGAGTATTATGAGACATCAGGCACAGTCAGGGCAAAGACGACCAGTGTTATATCGAGCAGAATGATGGGAACGGTCACTGCCCTGAAAGTGAAAGAGGGTGACAGGGTCAGTGCAGGCCAGCTACTCCTCACGATAGACGACAGTGATGTCGTACAGAAGGTGAAGGCGGCGGAAAAGGCAGTGGAAGGCGCAAAGCAGCAGCAGGCTTTGTCCGGTATCACCTATGAGCGCTATAAGAAGCTATATGATGAGAAGGCCCTTGCCGGACAGGAGCTCGACCAGATCGAGACGCAGAAGAAAGTCGCGGATATTGAATACGAAAGGGCCAGGGCGATGCTGGCCGAAGCCAGGGTATTCCATGGCTTCACCAGAATTACCTCGCCGTCATCCGGAATAATAACAGAGAAAAAAATTGAACCGGGAAGCATGGCTGTGCCGGGAATGCCCCTTCTTGCCGTGGAGGACAACTCGGCATACAGGATTGAAGTGAACGTCGACGAGAAAATGACCGGCAGGGTGAAGGCAGGCATGGAGGTGTCTGTATTCATCGAGTCATTGAACAGGGAGCTTTCCGGAAAGGTGACAGAGGTTGTCCCGTCGATCGACCCGATGTCCAGAAGTTTTCTTGTGAAGACATCCCTCAGGGGTGAAGATCTGAAAAACGGATATTATGCCCGGGTGGCCATTCCGGTTGGAAAAAAGGAAGCCCTGCTGGTTCCGAAGAAGGCGGTTGTGGAAAAAGGACAGCTCACCGGCGTGTATGCGGTTGACGGAAATTCCGTCATTACCTACAGGCTGGTAAGAGCAGGAAAGCCTTATGGCGATAAGGTGGAGATTCTCTCCGGGCTGAATCCCGGCGATACTGTAGTTGTCGATGGAGTGGAAAAGGCCGTAGACGGCGGGGTTGTAAAACAACAGAGTTCAGCTCCGGCGCCTCAAAAATAAAAAAGTCAGACATCTATGGACCAGGTTTGAAAGAATGAACGGAATCGGTATCTCAGGAAAAATTGCGAAGGCATTTATAAAATCAAAACTCACTCCCTTGATCGTGCTTGCCTCCCTTCTGCTCGGTATTTTTGCGATCATCGTTACGCCGAGAGAGGAGGAGCCGCAGATTGTCGTTCCTATGATCGATGTGATGGTTTCCTATCCCGGTGCTTCTGCCAAAGAGGTGGAGGAGCGTGTGACAAAACCGATGGAGAAGTTTCTCTGGGAGATAAAGGGCGTCGAATATGTCTATTCAATTGTAAAACCCGGAATGAACCTGACAATCGTCAGGTTTTACGTCGGCGAAGACATGGAGACGAGCCTCGTAAAACTATACAACAAGCTGATGTCTCATTATGACAGGATCCCTCCGGGTGTTTCACAGCCCCTGGTGAAGCCGAAGTCCATAGACGATGTCCCGATATTGACCTTCACCCTCTGGAGCGGCCGTTACAGCGGGTATGAGCTGAGACGGGTCGCACAGGAAGTCTGCGAAGAGGTGAAGAAGGAGAAGGATGTTTCCGAGACGGGCGTTATCGGCGGGCAGAGACGGCAGGTCAGGATATCTCTCGATCCCGCGCGCCTGAAGGCATACAATGCGTCCTCTTTTCAGATTACCGAGGCGCTCCGGAAGGCAAACGTTATCCTGCCCTCGGGTGCGTTTGCCTCAGATAATAAGGAATATCTCGTCGAGACCGGCGCCTTCCTTAAGAACGTCGACGAGATAGGCGCACTGGTCATAGGCGTATTCAACGGAAAACCGGTCTACCTCAGGGATATTGCAGCGATAGAAGACGGCCCTGAGGAGCAGGTGAATTATGTCTTCATGGGGCTAGGACCTGAGGCGGAGAAAAAGGGGATTTCGTCTGCTTATTCAAAATCCGGACAGTATGAGGCGGTCACCCTGACGATTTCGAAGAAGAAGGGGGCGAACGCAAGCGTAGTTGCTCATGAGGCGATAAAGAAGGTAGAGGCCCTCAAGGGAACGCTGATACCCTCTGGCATAGAAGTCACCACAACAAGAAACTATGGGGAGACCGCGAAGGAAAAATCCGACGAACTCCTCGAACACTTATTCATAGCGTCCTTTTCAGTCATCATACTGATCGCGCTTGCACTCGGCTGGCGGGAATCGATTGTCGTGGCGGTGGCCGTGCCTGTGACGCTCGCCCTTACGCTGCTGATCAACTATCTGTATGGATATACATTAAACAGGGTGACTCTTTTCGCCCTGATTTTTTCGATCGGTATCCTCGTTGACGACGCGATCGTGGTGGTAGAAAATATTCACCGTCATTTCAAGATGCGCACCATATCCCTGCTTAACGCGGTGCTCGCTGTCGACGAAGTCGGCAACCCGACGATCCTTGCGACATTCACGGTGATCGCGGCACTTTTGCCGATGGCGTTTGTGAGCGGGCTGATGGGACCGTACATGAGGCCGATCCCTGTCGGCGCATCAGCGGCGATGATCTTTTCGCTCCTGATCGCCTTTATCGTGAGCCCCTGGATGAGCTACAAGGTTTTGCGAAATGTGAAACCCTCAGGACATGATGAGGAAGCCGGGAAGCTCTACGGTTTCTATGAAAGGATACTCGGCCCGCTGCTCGATAACAAGATGAAGCGCGCGT
>JAOUFP010000210.1 GCA_029858145.1 Nitrospirota bacterium
GGGATTCGCCATCGGACTTTTTGTGCATGTACCGAAGACGAAAGAGCGGCGTTGAAGTATGCGGCCGCAACGGCAATCAGTCCGGGATATCCGTTTTATGTCCGAAGAAGACAGAGCTTCAGATCCTTCCTGAAACCCTTGCCTTCCATCGCTGTCCTGATTGCCCAGGGTTCCATTGCAAATAAGCAGATTACTCCCGTTGTCTCATATAGAATCGTTACGAAATGGTTATTGACTTCTGTCTGAAATTCTTCATACTATTAAACTACATGTTTCCAGAACAACATAACCCTTCTTATGATCAGAACCTCCATTCACTGAATGAAAATAATGATGCATGGGCTATGATGATAAGAGCACTCTTGCAGGGCTTCCCCGATTTTATCTATTTCAAGGATGTCCACGGAAGATTTCTTTCAGTCAGTAACGTCTGCGCGCTCTATTTAAATACCTCAGTCGATGACATCATAGGAAAAACAGATTATGACTTTTTCTCTCGGGACCAGGCTGACGAAATTTCCCTTGAGGACAAGAGGGTAATGGAAACAAGGGAACCTGTTAAAGATAAAATCGAGAGAAGGGTGTCTCCTGACGGAAAGGAAATCTGGATTTCGGTCAGCAAGGCTGCCTGGGAAAACAGCACAGGAGAGGTAGTCGGTATCATAGGCGTGTGCAGGGAGGTCACTTATAGAATCGAAAATGAAAGACATATCCTTGATATGGTGAGCATCGCCACTCACGATATCAGAGGCCCCCTGGTTTCTATCGGAAGCATGATAAAGCTCCTCATGCGGGGGACTTTCGGCCTTATTGACGAAAGCGTCAGAGTCACTCTTTCAGATATTTCTGCCAGGATAGGCCACCTGGAAAGACTGGTGAACGAATACCTTTGTAAATCCTCCATGATGAACGTGAAAATGCCGGTGAAGGAGCACTGTGATCTGCGGCAGGATATTATTGATCCTATCCTTGATGAATATCTGCCGGAACTAGAAGAAAATAAGATCAGGATAGACAATCGTCTGGGAGCAATTCCGAGTAACAGGATCATTATAAAAGCGAATGCCAGTTGGATTAAGATCGTATACAGAAATCTTATTCGCAATGCGATAAAGTACGCGGTTTCAGGGTATATCGCGTTTGGCTTCGAAGACAGGGGAGACTACTACAAGCTGAATGTTTATAACAGCGGCCCCGTTGTCCCGGAAGAAAATACAACTAAAATCTTTGAAAAATTTGAAAGTGAGAACAGTACGGGCCTCGGCCTTGCGATCAGCCGGAATCTCATTCTCAAGCACGGCGGAAACATGTGGTATGAGAACACCTGGGACGGCCACCCTAATTTTATTTTCACTATTCCAAAATAGGGCCGCTGTCGATAAGATTTTCCCGGAGCATCGGGGGAAGGTCAATCGGTAATCAACTTGGGGAATTTTGAGCTTCATACGACTGACTTTACAAATCCGTTATTAGCAGGTTAGCCGGATAATAACTTGTCGTACGCAAACAAAAAAGGTAAATTTTAAAACGGCCTTATCTGCCATAGTTTCGCGCAATTACAAGTGCTTGAGAAAGGGAGGTTAAATGAAACTTACTTTAAGTATACCTGTAAGTTGTCTCCTCTTTGCTCTTCTCCATTCTTGTGCATTTGACGTTGTCCGAGTAACGCAAATCCCAACAAAGCTTGATTCGTTAGCATTAACAAAAAGCTCGTTTGAACTGGACAAAGAGGTCACGGTTAATTTGGATACAGGCTATAGTCGTGTGCTTAAAAAAGGTACGCGATGGGCTTGCGTTGGTGCAATTCCAGAAGGCGATGTTTATAAAACAAAGGATCAGATTCTGACGATAGAAGGCTCAAATATCCATGAGGCTTACATTGTTCTTAAGTCTCAAGATCTTGTCGGATTCTATCTGCCTGTTGAAAGGACATTTTCGCCTTTAAGCAATCCAATCGCAATATCTGCGAAGGAAATTGTCAATAACCCATAACAAAGGGGGAGGACATGAAAACTTTATTGAAGTTTTTTGCTGTAATTATACTTTCATTACCGTTTTGGGGATGTGCTACATCGGGGCCAAAATATTCTGAGCTTCTGCCTGCTCTTTCCACGCCGCCGGATACAGGCAGGATTTATATTTATCGAACGACAGTTTTCGGTGCCGCCGTTCAGCCGGAAGTTAAGCTTAATGGTGAAGTTGTTGGAAAAGCTATACCCAAAGGCTTCTTCTATGTTGACAAGAAACCCGGGACGTATGAAATCCTGACATCTACAGAAGTTGATAGAAAACTCTCTCTCTTATTGGAATGTGCACAAACTCGTTATGTCCGGCTGAATATGGCAATGGGTTTCTTCGTCGGGCATGTTTACCCTGAATTGATAGATTCCGAGACTGCAGAGAAAGAAATCCAGGATTGTCAATATACCGGTGCAGAACTGAACGTGCAAAATAAATAAGAAGGCGGCGCACAACAAAGCATCGAGCGGGTCGCGGAAATCGCCGTCTTTCTTGTTTATTTTAGTTTTGTGCTCCCGTGCCCCTCATGCCCGGCGTTTAGTCGATTTCTTTTAGAACCTATCTCAAAATCAATAGTTTTTGTCATTTGCCCTTTTTTGTCATTCCCGTGCAGACGGGAATCCAGTGTTTTCAAGGTGTTCCGGATACCCGCGTTCGCGGGTATGACAGCCTTTTCAGAAACAACCGGTTTTGAAATGGGTTCTGGTAATCTTTAGAATTTATTTCAGCTGAGCGGTGCGGGTTCGGAGGTGTGTCGGAGCTTTGTCACGGTTGCTGTCCCTCAAAATACCGCGGTGTTACTTTCCTGCGGCCTGCTGTCCGCTGATAGACTTCGTCAGAATATCCGAGGGCGATGACCGCATGAATCTCCTCTTCCGGCGGAATTCCGACAGCCTGCCGGATTGAAGGCTCTTTCTTCATCGCCGCAACCGCATAGCCGATGAGGCAGGAGCCGAGTCCCATGCTGTGGGCCGCAAGCAGGATATTCTGTGTCGCGAGCAGGGCGTCCTCAACCGGACAGCTTGCTCCGGGTTTGGAGCCGACGAGGATGGCGGCTGTGCTGCCGTGAAAGAGGCGGTCTCTGCCTGATCCATGCCATTCTTCGAGCGCCTCTTTCACCTTCCGGTAATATCCGTGATAATAGGCATCGAGTTCTCCTTTCCCTGTCAATTTGAGGAACAAACGAAGCAGGGTCTTCTCTGCAGCAGTGTTTAATCTCCCGAAATAGGACGCGATCTGTTCCGCAAGGGATATCACCGCCTTCCTCGTCGGCAGAATGGTGAACGTCCAAGCCTGACTGTTGGTGCCGGACGGCGCGGTGATGCCGATCTTCACGAGGTCTTCGAGCATCGTCCGGTCTATGGGCCGGCCGGAAAAGCAGCGGCAGGACCGGCGCGAGGCCATAAGCTGCACCAGGCCGGACGTGCTGTATTTCCCGGGAGGAAGCCACTGCTTCTCCGTGATGAACGTCTTATACCGCGACATCTCTTCATCAATTGCGGTGACACGGACCGCCTTCCGGGGACATATTGCCTCGCAATGCCCGCAGAAGATCGACTCTTCTCCAGAGACAGCTGCCTTTCCTTCCATAAGCGAGAGGGTCCCTGTCGGGCAGACGGTGACGCATAACCCGCAGCCATCGCAAAGAGCTTTATCAATTTCTATCATGTTTTCTTCCATTGCCGCCTTCTCAATAAATAGCTACAGCACCATCATATGATAACACTGTCGTCAACTCATTCCTAATTCTTACTTATGAAAGTCATTATTTATCAGTGTGTGCCGGAGGTGTTGCGTTGCAGGTGAAGAACTATACCGCTGCGAGATGGGTTAGTTCTACTTCGTGTAATAAACCCTTCTCAAACCCCATCAAACGGTGTAGACTTTGACTAGAGGCCGATAGTGATCGACGGCACTTTCCAAAATAGCGTCTGCAATAGGATCGAGATGAAACCACCCGTAAGAGATATTATGTAAGGAGGACGGAATGAGAAGGAAAAAGGGTTTACACGATGAGGTTGCAAGGGTTGCGTACGAACTTTATAAAAAAAGAGGCAGGGCTCACGGGCATGACTTAGAGGATTGGTTAGAGGCAGAAAAGATAGTGACGGAAAAACATGAGAGACATGCAAGGGAAACAGAGCAGCAAGTTGATGTTATCGGGAAACCAAGGCAGGGGTTTCGGCGACACCCTTAAAAAAGGGTTTTATAAGAAAGGTTGAGAGATGCCGGTGAGAAGTATATGGCAACAATCGATGAAGACACACGACAGAGGATTATGCCTTCAATATCTTCAGGAGCTTTGCAGTTGAATAAACCTTTGACTAAACCCTCTGCGATCTTTGCGGCGCTGCGGTAAACGCCTATTTCGTCGCCGTCCATATGGCTGAACTGCTACAAAGTTTTCATTTCCTTCTCTTTATCCAAGACAGGTATTCTCACCTCGACCGAATGCTCCCGATGGTCGTCAAGAAGTGGAATAGCATTATCGGGCTGTCCAACGCCATCGACGGTCACACTCAACACGCTGCCGTCACCCGGTTGGGGCACGTTGATATGCCGGACAGAGATATGATACAGAGTTTCCCGGTACCGGTAATGCACCTTGAACGACTTCCAATCCGCAGGCAGACACGGCGCGAAACGCAGCTTGTCTACTTCAAGCCTCAGCCCAAGGAGTGATTCAAGGATAAGCCTGTACATCCAGCCGGCCGATCCCGTGTACCATGTCCATCCGCCGCGGCCAACGTGCGGAGAGACCGCATATACGTCTGCCGCAACAACATACGGTTCTACTTTATACGTTGCTATTTCCTCCCTGGTTTTCCCATGGTTTACCGGGTTGATCATCGCCAGCAGTTCCCACGCTCGGCTGCTGTCGCCCAACACAGCGAAGGCCATCGCCGCCCATATCGCCGCATGAGTGTATTGGCCTCCGTTCTCCCTTACCCCCGGGACGTATCCCTTTATATAACCGGGATTCAGATCCGATTTGTCAAACGGCGGGTCCAGGAGCTGGATCAGGCCATGCTCCCGTCGAACAAGAAGCTTATCCACCGCTTCCATTGCCATACGAGAGTGTCCGGAATCCCCGGCGCCGGAGAGAACAGACCAGCTTTGCGCTATGGAATCAATCCGGCATTCGGGATTGCCGGCCGAACCCAGTGGTGAACCGTTGTCAAAGTAAGCCCGGCGATACCACTCGCCATCCCAGCCATGCTCCTCGATATTTCTGCGCAGTTGAGCAGCTTCCTCCTGGCAGCGTTCAGCGAAAGGCAGATCACCGTGCAGACGCGCAATCTCACAGAACTGTACGAGCACCTCATAAAGAAAGAATCCCAGCCAAACGCTTTCGCCCCTGCCGTGTTCACCGACCATGTTCATGCCGTCGTTCCAGTCACACGAGCCGATGAGCGGGAGACCGTGCTCGCCGCGGCTGAGGCCCCTGAGGATGGCCCGCACACAGTGATCGTACAAACTCGCTGTTTCTTCAGACGTGCGGGGAAGATCATAATACGAGTCCTCGTCTGTGTTTACCGGGCGGCCCTCGAGGAAGCGGACGGTTTCATCCAAAACCCCGGTATCTCCGCTCATCAGAACATAGCGGCACGCGGCCAGGGGCAGCCAGAGAAGGTCGTCCGAACAGCGCGTACGCACGCCCCTGCCTGAAGGGGGATGCCACCAGTGCTGGACATCTCCCTCCCTGAACTGATG
>JAOUFP010000211.1 GCA_029858145.1 Nitrospirota bacterium
TGTCAACAATAGAGTTAAGGCTGACCACCTTCATTTCCAGCGCCTGCTTGCGGCTGAAGGTGAGAAGCTGTCTCGTCAAAATTGTTGCCTTCTCGCCCGCATCCATGATAGTCATGACTTTTTTCCGCGCCGGATGATCTTCAGGAAGGTCCATCAGGGCCATTTCGCCGTAGCCAAGAATGGCGGAAAGCAAATTGTTGAAATCATGAGCTATGCCTCCGGCGAGCTGCCCGACAGCTTCCATCTTCTGCGCCTGGAGAAACTGGTGCTCAAGCTTTTTTCGTGCTGTTACATTTACGGTATATTCGATTACCTGTACGATATTCCCGCTGTTGTCATAAACCGGGTAACCGTGAACATCGAAAAACAGCTGATTGCCAAGGCTGTCATAATGAATATGCTCCAAAATGACAGGCTTGCGCATTTTCCTGATTTCCCTGATCGTGCAGGGATGTTCTTCTCCCAAACATGGCTCATCAAGCTTGTGCGTGAGTGAATAACATGTGGAATCCTTTGTTAACGTGCCGAAATTGGCGGCTGCATTTGCCATTTTGATAGAGTAGTCATTTACATCGATGACGTAAAAGGGATGGGTCATGGAATTCATGATATTATCCATGAGTTCATTTTGTTTCCTGAGAGAAGTTATCATCTCAATAAGCTGAGATGTCATCGCGTTAAAGGCATTTGCCAAAGAACCTATCTCATCGTTTCTTGACAGTCGCACCCTTTGCGAGAAGTCGCCTTTGCTGATTGCCTGGGCAGTAGTGGACAGGGACTCTATCGGCTGAACAATCTGGCGGACAACAATATACCCCAGCATGACGGCTCCGGATAAGGAAATTATCACGAAAGTAAAAATGATACCCAGAGAGCGAAGCGTGTATTTCAGCGCCTCGGAGACCGACAACTCTGTCACGACAATAAGGCCCTGGCTTCCAAAGGTCAATTCGTCAGCGACCATATAAGCCCTCTTTCCATCTAATCCTTTTACTATTCCGTTCGGCTTGGGTATTTTAAAGTAGGTGCCCCTGAGAACTACTGACGGATTTGGATGTGAAATAATCCTTCCGCTTTTGTTCATGATGTAAGTTGTGCTGGGCGTTTCCGCATGAATATCCGCTATCGAATCCCACAAATGCTTCAAGCTGAGTTTAGCGACAAGGACCCCGTTTGTGCGCATGCGCTGAAAGTCAATGAGCGGAACGCTCATTTTTATGAAAGGCTCGCCTGTGAGTTCATCGAAGAACACAGGACTGTAGTAGACTTCTCCGCTTTCTGAGGGTGTCGAAAATTCTTCGGCTTTGGATCGGTCTGAGAGTTGGGCAACGGCAGAGATTTTATCCCGGCTGACATGAGCCACCTCCATCCCTCTGCCGTTGAGCAGGGTCAGAGACTTAAATGCATCTCTGTGCACCCTGTCCAAGGCTGAAAAAAGCAGCTTGGACAGTGCGAGGTGTTTCCGGTCCGGTTTCATATTCATTAAATCTGCAGTCCTGATGAAGGTAAGCAGCGAAGATTCAAACTCGTGGAGAAAGAAGGTCATTCTGTTTGAAATCAGCATTGACAGCCGTTTTTGCGACTCTTTAGCCTGTTGCAGATGAACTGTGTAATTTTGCCAGGATAAAATGGCCCCAAGCAGCAATAACGGAAGAATTGACAGTGCAAGGAGTGCCAGCGTTAAACGTCCTCTGATGCTTTTCTCTTTTATTATTTGCATAAAGGGGTCATTCTAACGCTCAATATAGTCTGCAGCTTGTAAAATTTCGTTGGGCATATCAAGACCAATAGCCCTCGCTGTTTTCAGATTAACGCCCAGAAAGAAGTCTGCTATTTCAACCGGCAATTCAGACGGAGGAGTTCCCGTGAGGATATTGTGAGCCAGGCGTCCCGCCTGTTCTCCGGTGCGGAGCAGGTTCTGGCCGAAAGAAATAAGAACACCTTCTTTGTATTGCGCATGCCCCGACGAAGCGACCGGCAGTTTTCTTTTGTTCGCGAAATCTACGATAGTGTTCAAATTGGACATGAGAAGGATTGAGTGGGGAATAAAAATGGCATCAACTGATTGAGGAATGGAGGAAAGCGAAGCCTTTAGCTCTTCAACAGTTGTGATTTCTGAAATGGCAAGCTTAATGTTTGAACCGGATATGAAGTGCTTTATGTCTTCAAGGCTCTGCTCGGCAGCCTTGGTATCAAAAGCAACCGGAATGTAGATATGTTTTATATCCGGTTTTATGACCAGAAGCCACTCAAGCGCCTTTTGGGTACTGCCGCGTATTTGGATTCCGGTCATGTTGGTTCCATGACTGATCAGACTTTTTATCACGCCGGATTCAACCGGATCGTACATTACAAAAACAATCGGAATTTTTGAACCTTCGGTGAATTTTTGCGCGGCCTTTGCAGCGGGTGTCGTGATAGTAAAAATGAGATCGACGTTTCTTGCCGCCATATTAATGATATCGGCATCCATAGTATCTTTGCTCTCACTCATGAGATAGGTCAGGTTTTTTCCCTCAGCGTAACCATGTTTTGACATGGCGTCCATAAATCCCTGAGTAATCGGTTTATCTCCAGGGTTGGGATTGACAATGCCGACTGTATATTTTTTTTCTTCGGATTTCCTGCAGCCGGACAGCACGGGCAGAGCGGCCGTCAAAAGAACGACTGTCAATAGAGACAACAAAAAAAAGTTACGAGGAGTATTTTTAAAATCGCTTGGCATTTCCTGCGAACTCCGGATCCAGATGTTATTGATTAGTATAGATACCTTCATTTATATTTTACAGATAATGGGAGACAAGTCAAGGTTTTAACAAGACTACTCAAGGAAGCAGGGGTATAAGTAAATCGCATGAAATATAAGAGGAAAAAAGGATCATTCGGCATGTGACAAAATACACTGAATGCGTTAAAAAACACAACTGCTAAAAGTATGAGGTTAAGGATAGCCGTCGTTTTATGTTGAGGAGAACATTTTGAGACTTGCACGGTCGAAATGCTGATTCATTTAGCTTTCATACATCATGCGCAAAAAAAAGAAAAATCTTTACAAATTAAGGCTGGTAATAGTATTTTATAAACAGCTGCAGTTGTTTTTTTCGCAATTTATAATTGGTTATTCGGGTGCTGAAGAGGTGAGCGAAAAGACGCAACATCATCGTGTCTGTAGCGTAAGAACTGGCGGCATTGCTGATAATTAACTGAAATGCGCTGATCAACAGAGGGATCTCACGGAAAGATGAATCGTGTTTCGCGAATAAAACCAGATTCAGTCAGGAATAAGAAAGTGACCGGATGCTTCTTCAGCAGCAGCCGAATAAATATGACCGCCTGCATTATCCCTGTCCTGAGAAGTCTTCTTTCTGTCCTTTCCTTCGTCGCCGCAAGGTCTGAAACGAGTGCCGATATAATTACCGCAAATCAGAACGACGGTGGCATACTGCTGTTCGCTGCACCGGACCGCGTTGATGAAAAAACCGGCTCTTGGTGCGGAAATTGTTCGTGACTGGCAGTTACATAATGTTCTTGTGTTTTGAGTCACATATTTTTCCGATATATAAATATAGTATTAAAGCAGAAGGAGGATATCCTGATGCCTAAGGGAAAGACATTATGGTCGGGCATCATCGGAATCATGATTCTGCTTGCCAGTGCGGGGATATCGTCTTCCGCGGTGAGTTATACTTCTTTGCCTCCGATCACTTCCGGCCTTAAAGCCCCTGACGATGTTGCTGTCGCACCTGACGGAAAGATTTATGTTGTAGACGGCTATCAGGATAGGATCTTTATCTATGACAGGAACGGCACCTCCCTGGGCACTCTGCTGATTGAGAACCCCACCTCCGTAGCGATAAACACCGACGGCACGATTTATATCGCTTCGAACTATGATTTGTCGGTAAAGATCCTGAATCCCTCCGGCGAGGTTACCGGCTCGTTAGGCAAAGGCAAAGACGAATTCCGGCTGCCGATGAACATCACCATAGACAAGACAACAGGCAACGTCCTTGTGGTAGATCAGCTTGATGAGTCGATCAAGATATATTCATCGGACGGCACCTATCTCAGGAAGATCAACGATCTGAAGAACCAGCCCCGGGATGTGGCGGTCCTGGACAAGGAACTCTACGTCTTGGATCATCCCCGCATCATAGACTACATGGGGGGCCTTACGCGTGGTGCGCGCGTACAGGTCTTCGGCATGGACGGTTATCCGCTTTCTGACTACGGATATGACGATACAGCGAACAAGAACAGGAACCTTGCCCTCGGCTTTCTTGCAACGTCTGTTGCTCCTCTTGAAGGACCCCAGAGGTTCGGAATCACTGCAGACGGTACATGGACAGGGACGAGGGAGGTTATCAGGGTATATACAGGGGTATACGGCCGCTATTACAGAAGCATCGCGGCGAACGCGAAGACCCACATCACTGTTTACATGAGTCAGTCCGGCACGAGCGCCGGCGTATATGCCCAACTCTGTGAATACAACGACGCAACCGGGGTTGTGGGCGTAAAGGGGACTACTCTGGTGCAGAAAATAGAGCAGGCAAATGGAGACGCACAGGAATTTGACCTGACATTCAACAACGCTGCCTTTATAGTGGCCATGGGCAACCGCCTGGTGGTCCGTTATTATTTTCAGTCGGAGAATTCCGCACCTGCCCTGCTTTTCGGGTCGGTATACAGCGCAACTGTGCCGGCTGGTCCGACCTATTTTACACTTAACGAATCCACAATAAACAGGAATTATTACATATGGAACAGCCCGGCTGCAAATGTTGGCGTTGACGGCACCACGAATATAACGCAGCTTGCAAGCAGGAGCTTCGGCAGCTACGGACTGAACGTCGGAAATGGGGAGATGGTAAGGCCTGCAGGCATTGCCGGGGATGCAGGCGGAGCGCTCTACATAACCGATGCATATCACGGATTGGTGATGGGTTTTAACGGAGCAACTGGAACGTATCTTGGCGCGGTCCAGGACACATCGCTGCCGATGGCGGTCCCTAAGGGAATCGCCCTGGGCGCTGACAAGAGACTGTTCGCGGCCTCCATGGGCACGTCGCGGGTCAATGTCTTCGGCCTCGAAGGATATGTGAGCATGGCAGTGGCGCCTTCATCCTTGACCTTCGAGGGAAAACAGGGCATGGAGAATCCCACTGAACAGTCTTTGACCGTAAGCAATTCAGGCACCGGGATACTGACATATACGGCAGCAAGCGCGTCAGGCTGGATTGTGCTGACTCAAAAGGCGGGCTCTGTGGGCCCCGGCAGCTCCGTGACCATACCGGTTGGGGTTGACATAACCGGACTTGCCCCTGCGACCTATCACGGCACGATCGTGGTCACCGACACGGTTTCGGGAGTGAACGAGGATATCTCTGTCTCCCTTGTAGTCAAGGCCGTTCCGGTGTTGAGCGTTTCCCCTGGATCACTCTCTTACACCTGCCTGCTTGGAGGCGCTGTCCCTGCGCCCAAAACCGTAACGATAAATCTCTCCAATGATCCTGCTGGGACGACCGCATGGACTGCGGTCCCTGATGCCGGCTGGCTGAGTATAGTTCCTTCCGGCATGACAGGCAACGGGATAACCACTGCGAACGTTACTGTTCAGCCGTACGGACTTGTCCCTGCTACTTATACGGGACATATAAGCATAATAGCCCCGGGTGCAACCGGCTCAC
>JAOUFP010000212.1 GCA_029858145.1 Nitrospirota bacterium
CAAAGGAGGGCAAAACAAGCGTGTACATCCATACGGCAAAGCCGGCAAAAAGGCCCGCGAAGGCTCCGCTCCGGCTCGCCCCTTTCCAGTAGATGCCGAACAATATGGCAGGCGCAAACTGGGCTGCCGCAGCAAAGGAGACAAGTCCTATGGAAACCAGCGCGTAAGACTCACCAATAAGGCGGAAGTAGAGGTAGCCGAGCAGGAGCAGGACCAGAATGCTTCCGCGGCGTATTCCCAGCAGCATTCCTCCCATATTTTCCCTGTGCAGCAACTTCACTCTCAGCAGTATCGGAACGAGCAGATCGTTGCATAGCATGGTAGAAAGCGCGATAGATTCGACGATGACCATGCCTGTGGCAGCGGAAAGGCCCCCGATAAAGACAAACAGGGCCAGTATATTCCGTCCCTGGGACAATGGAAGAGTGAGAACTATCGTATCGGGGTCCAGCGTCCCCACCGGGAACAGCATCACGCCCGCGAAGGCAATCGGTATCACGAACAGATTAATCGCAAAGAGATAGAGAGGGAAGAGCCACATCGCAGTGCGCACATGTTCTTCGTTGACATTCTCAACTACGAGGATCTGAAATTGCCGGGGAAGAAACATTATCGCGGTCATCGATATGAAGGTGAGTGCAATCCACGAGACATATCCCCCGGGCAGGGTTTCCATTCCCATCAACTGCAGCAACTCCGGCAATTGCACAGCCTGTGAAAAGAGATCGGCCGGCCCGTTAAAAAGAACGAAGGTCGCAAAAATTCCAACAGCGGTAAAAGCAAGAAGCTTCACTATCGACTCAAACGCTATAGCGGCAACCATCCCCTCGTGCCGCTCCGTAACATCAATGTGCCGGGTGCCGAAGAGTATCGAGAAGATGGCCAGTATGAGCGCCACGTACAACGCGGTATCGTGTCCGAGTGAAACTTCGCTCACTCCCTGCAGCCCGTGATAATTGAAAAGCACATTGAAACTTGAGGAAATGGCTTTTAACTGGAGCGAAATGTAAGGCATGATGCCGACGACCGAAATAATAGTGACAAGCCCCCCGATGCCCGCACTCTTTCCGAAGCGTGACGCGATAAAATCGGCGATGCTTGTGATATTGAATGCCTTGCTCAGATGAATCATCTTGCGAAGGACCGTCCACCAAAGCAAGGCCGCCAGGGTCGGACCGAAGTATATCGGCAGAAACCCCACGCCGGTGGCTGCCGCGCGTCCCACGCTGCCATAAAATGTCCACCCCGTACAGTAAACCGCTATGGAAAATGTGTAGATATAGGGATTGCTGATGATGGAGCGGCCCGCATCCGCCCTCTTGTCACCATAATAGGCAACGGCAAAGAGAATACCGAGATAGCCGAATGAAATCAGCAGTATTATCCAGTGGGGAAGCATATGCTATGTGTCACTCCCCTGTGCCCCGGAAGACCCTACGGAACCGGCTCGCCTGCTCCTGACGATCAGGAAGGACGCCACGATAATTAATGCCCAGACAGAAAACAAATAGAAATACAGCAAAGGAATTCCGAACAAAAGACTGAACCTGATGAAAAGCGACAACTGGGGAAAGCTGAGGGCCAAAACCCCGGCAATCAGCAGCGCGATTAACCTTTCCTTCTGGCGCCTCGCTACCGGTTTATGAGCATTCCACAGATCGGTCGGGTTCTTTTCATTTCCCTGCATTTTCATCTCCGCGACACCTCCATTGCCTTTCCCAAAGTGGTGATGCCCCGCTCCATCAGAAGATACAGCAGCCGAAGAAATATCTCGGCGGTAATTAATGAGTCACCGCGCGCCGTATGCCTGCCCCTTATCTCCACCCCGAGACGCTGCGCGATCGCATCCAGGGAGTGTTCGGGCGTATGATCATGGAGATACAGCGACAGCGACAGGGTGTCCAATACCGGATTGCGGAAACGCACGCCCGCCTCCTGCTCCTTCATCCTGATAAAGCGCATATCAAAGGCAGCATTGTGCCCCACAAGCACTGCGTTGCCGACATAGGAATGAAATGACCGCAGCACTTCCCCGATTTTAGGTTTGTCCTTCACCATCTCTTCCGTAATTCCATGAAAACGCACAGACTCCCTTGGAATGGTTCTGCACGGATTCACCATTTTGTCAAAAATCTCACCAACGATTATCCCTCCCTTGAAGACCTTCACCCCTGCCAGGGAAACTATCTCATCCCCGTCAAGGGGAGAGAGACCTGTCGTCTCAGTGTCAAATACTATGAATGTCAGTCTGTCTAAGGCTTGTTCGGTCAGGACATCTGCAGCCGGCTCAAGAACAGCGAAATCATGGTAGACAGGTCTCTCAGGCAGTACCGGCTCCGGTGTTCCCCACTGATTTGGCGAAGAGGGAACCGGAAGTCGCAGTATCGCGTAGCCGGATATGGCGTGAGGGTTGCTCCAGATATCGCTTCCATGGCGCTCGAGCACTTCAGAAACCGTAAAACCGGCCGGTCCGGTCAACTCTGAAAGCCAGCGCTGAAGCTCGGACTGCGGAATTGCCGATCCCTGCCAGCAGTAGTCGAAATATACCCGCTTATCTCCCAGAAGTGTCTGAATCTCGATGGTCCCGGCACCGCAGTAGTCCCTGATTTTCAGGGCGAGGAATTCAAGCAGAAGGAGAAGAGAAACGCTGTCGGCATACACCCAGAGGGGGTCCCCGGTCATGGTGAGCTGAACCCCCTGAGACTTAAGCTTCTTTGCAACGCATGCGACCAGATCCCCGGCAAAAACGTCACTGTCAGCATACTGTGCGGATACCATCTCCTGAATTTCGTGTGCCAGCCTGTCGAAATGTTCGATGAGAATATGAGTCTCCTGAACAATGATCTGCTCGAACTTCGAGCGGGTCTCAGCGGCAAGGCCGGGGTAAAGGTTAAGGCCTTCCGCGCTTACGCTGAGGTTTGTCAGGGGGGCGCGCATTTTTGACACGAGCGAGCGCAACCGGTTGTCCCTGCGGCCGAGGATGTCCACCTGATGGCTGACGTCCTCGCATGTAAACACGAATGACCAAGGCCGCGCTGGCATCACCGGGAGCATGCGGATATGACAGTGGAGCAGCGCTCCCTCTTTAATAGTCGTGCACACGAAGCGGACACCCTTCTCCTCTTCAGTCATTTCCTCATTCCGTATTTTTCTCTGCCTGAGGATGGCAAGCGAATTCTCAACAGGGTCCCGGGCGCATAAGAGATAGAGCGACCGCCCCAGGCCCAGAGCCTCGTTGTCATAAAACAGCCTTCGGACCGCGGAATTGTAGAAAAGGATCCGCGCCCGGTCGTCACACACAATCACACCCTCCCTGAGAGAGTTCAGAACGGTTTCAAGCTGGGTCTTGCGATCCTCCATCTCCCCGGCGCCCGCAGCAAGGGCCTCGGCCATCTCGCGTTTTGCTTTCAGAAACGCGGTACTGAGATTCTCTACAGCCTTCGGCAGATTTCCGAGAAGATGATGCCGCGGCAGATCGAATTCGTAGGCGGAATTCACGCCGGCGACAATTTCAACGCCCTGGTTCAGCAGGTAAAGCGGGCGAAAGATCAATCGATGGAGCACGGCGAATAGAATCACCAGAGCCGCCACATTAATGCATGCAGCCACGGCAAAAATAAGGAGGATATCAGGGCGTCCTTCGGGACTGACGGAGAGTAAATGAACAAGGATGCCTGTCCCGCCGAGCAGCAGGACATACAGAAGTGAACCTCCCCAAAGCAGACGCCGGTAGCCGGGCTGTCTCGTCACAACGCATCCTCCCTGCACTGTCCGATTATAAAGCTTAAGGGCCGGGATTACCGGGCAGGATCTCCCTGACTTTCTTAACAACCTCCCGCGTGGAAAAGGGCTTTGAGATGTAGAAATCAGCCCCCAGTGCCAGTCCCTTTTCGCGCTCGACCTCGCGCCCCTTTGCCGTCAACATTATTATAACGATGTCTTTCATGGAAGGATCCGAACGGATTCTCTGACAGACCTCATAACCGTCGAGATTTGGCATCATAATGTCGAGAAGAATCAAATCCGGACGGTTTTTCTCGATTGCGCGAAGAGCATCTTCGCCGTCGGTGACTGTCTGAACTTCATACCCCTCGTTTTTCATAAGATATTCCAGCGCAAGGACTATGTTCGGTTCGTCGTCTGCGATGAGAATGCGATGAGCCATTCTTTCTCTCTCCTGAATCGTTTCAGTCTTATATTGAATTCTATCATAATTACATTCTCAGCGGCCATTTCAGTCATTATCCACAGTCTCAAAATAAACTGCACATTGATTTGTACAATCCCTGCTCGCCTCTCTTTGTCAAAGAGGGGATGGGGAGTTTTTCCGAATAATGTCTCTGCAATTTTGAGACCTTTTATAACTGATAATGCGGCTGCGGCTTCTCTGACCCGGAAGTTCACTGGAAACAGATTTGGCCGGTTCGGACACATTCACCATCTGTAATTCATACAGAAACAGGCGATGCTCCCTTTCCGGAACACCGAATAAAAACCCAGGGCTGACAGCATGACGGGCAGGGTAATCCCGGCGGGTCGGAAATCTGACACAAAAAAGTTCTTCTTCATACTTCCCGATATTTGTATAATGAATGAGATGTTAAACGAAGATGTTCTTGAATTTCTGAAGGGATTGCCTGTGTCCAGGGCCCTGGATAACGCTCACCTGAAAAAGCTTGTCAACTTTCTTGTGATGAAGTTTTATCCGGCGGGGACCCTCATCCTCAATCAACATGACCCTCCGGGCCAGGTATTCCGCATCATCAAGCAGGGAGGGGTCATGATATATGTGCAGGCTGAACCCGGAGAAAGACATATTCTTGATTATCGTGGAGAAGGGGAAACTTTTGGATCTGTGTCTCTGATGGATGACGCAGAGCAAAACGTTTCGGCTCTGGCCATAGAGGACACTGTCTGCTTCGAAATTGGAAGGTCTGCTCTCCTGAAAATCCTTGAGGATGCTCCGGCAATAACTGAACTGTTCAGGGAGTCTCACCCGGGGATATACAGGCACGTTACCTATGGTGAGATACTCAGGAAAAACCTGCTCTACGGTGAATCGGAAAAACTGCTTTTCACGACCCCGGTTCTGGAGCTCTGCAGAAAGGTCATGGCAACTGCCGGCAAGGATCTTTCAGTTGCTGAGGCTGCGAAACTGATGTCTTTCCACCGTATGAGCTCATTGGTAATCGTTGACGGTGACGGAGTGCCGGCAGGAATTATTACGGACACCGACCTGCGGGATAAAGTGCTCGCGCTGTCAAGGCCCCCTGACGATCCTGTGAGCACTATCATGAGCACTGACCTCATTACCGTCAGCAGCACAGATTTTTGTTTTGAAGCGCTTCTCAAGATGATAAACAACGACATTCACCATCTTGTCGTAGTGGAATCCAGAAGGCTTGCCGGCGTGCTCAGCAGCCACGACTTCATGATGCTTCAGGGCATGTCCCCCCTGTTCTTCGTCAAAGAGATCGAAAAGCAGGATACAATTGAAGGGCTCGTCTCCGTATCGAGGAGGAGTATCGGTCTGATTTCGCTCTTGCTTCGTGAAGGGGCAAAAGCGAGCAACATCACCAGGATCGTTACAGAAGTGAATGACCACCTTGAGCGCAGGATACTGGATATCGCACGGAAGACGCTCGGATCTCCAC
>JAOUFP010000213.1 GCA_029858145.1 Nitrospirota bacterium
GAAGATGCCGTTTCTCCGGCAGTTCAGCGCAAAGGTCATCGTCAATTTTTTCGGAGACACGATAGAAGAATATGTCGAAGCAGCAGAGAGGCTCAGTTCCGTTGACGGCGTTCACGGCCTTGAGATGAATATATCCTGCCCGAACAAGCAGGCGGGATGGAGTATTTTCGGCACTGACCCCAGGGTGACGAATGAGGTTGTCTCGGCAGTGAGAAAAAAGACCGGTCTTCCCCTTATCGTGAAGCTTTCCCCGAATGTTACTGATATAGCGATGATGGCGAAAGTCGCTGAAGATGCGGGGGCGGATGCTGTCTCTGTGATAAATACCATAACCGGCATGGCGATAGATATTCAGACAAGAAGGCCCAAGCTGGCGAATGTCAGGGGCGGGTTGTCCGGTCCTGCCATAAAACCGGTGGCGGTGAGAATGGTCTACGAGGTGAAACAGGCGGTGAAGATACCGATTATCGGTCTGGGCGGTATCATGAATGCTGACGACGCGATTGAATTCATCATCGCAGGCGCAACGGCTGTCGCGGTCGGCACCGCAAACTTTATTAATCCTGTGGCTACGATGGAGATCCTGGACGGCATGATCGAATATATGAAAATTCATCAAATAGAGGATATCGGTTCTTTAACGGGAACTGTAGATGCTGCATAGGCCGCTCATAACCATGACAACCGACTTCGGGTATGATGATCCCTTTGTCGGAGTTATGAAAGGCGTGATGTATTCCATAAATCCCCTGCTGAACATCGTTGACCTCACCCATAATATCAACCCCCAGGGCATACAGGAAGCTGCTTTCACCATAGGCATGAACTACCGGTATTTTCCCGCGAAAGCGATCCACCTTGTCGTTGTCGATCCGGGAGTGGGGTCGGGAAGAAGACCCCTCCTTGCAGTTTCCGGTGAGCATTATTTCATCGGGCCTGACAACGGAGTTTTTTCTTGTATCTTCGGGCAGGGGCCAAAGGACCTGACGGTCGTGCATATCACTTCGGAGCATTTTTTCCTGAAAAAAGACAGCCCTACCTTCCAGGGGAGGGATGTCTTTTCGCCTTGTGCCGCGTGGCTTTCGACCGGACTGGAGATAGACGAATTTGGAGAAGTAATCGAAGACTACCATACCATTCATCTTCCGGTGACCGTGAGGCAGGATGACCGGAGCCTGAAAGGCGAAGTCATCCTCATGGACAGGTTCGGGAATGCGATGACAAACATAAAAAAGACTGAGATAGAAGACCTGCGGGGCGTTCTCCCTGAAGGCAGATTGAAAATTTTCCTCAATGGCAGAGAAATTCCGCTCAGAAAGTATTATTCCCAGGACGATGACAGGTCGCTTTCCGCCCTGATAAACAGCTCAGGGTATCTGGAGCTCTTTGTGTACAGAGGAAGTGCCGCCCCGGAATACAATATCCGGCGCGGTGACGCCGTTGAGATTCTTCTCTCCTGAAGGGGAAAAAAAGGCCTCCGTTTCTATTAGAACCTGCCTCAAAATCAAAAGTTATTGTCGTTCGCCTTTTTTTTGTCATCCCTTGCAGACGGGAATCCAGTGTTTTCAAGGCGTTCCGGATACCCGCCTTCGCGGGTATGACAGCCTTTTCAGAAACAACCGATTTTGAGATATGTTCTAAACAAAACACCTCCTTGTCAGTCCTGTATCAGGCAAATGCCTGTCTATCGGGCGTGAGGACCGCATTTTTCAGGTTTAAAGAAAGCCACTGTCATACCTTTTAAAAAATACATAGAAAAGTTCCGGCAAATACTTGACAGGATTAGTAGACTATTTTAATTTATATCATGCTTAAGTTATCGACGAAAGGTCAGTATGGCGTGAGGGCGATGTTCGAAATCGCCAGGGGGTATAATCTCGGGCCCATTACGATCAAGCAGATTTCTGAAAATCAGGATGTCTCGGTCTCATACCTTGAGCAGATACTGAATCAGCTGAGGAAGGCCGGCATCATCAAGAGCGTAAAGGGCCCCGGCGGCGGCTATGTGCTGGCAAGGTCACCCGAGGAAATCAGTATCGGCGCTATCCTGAGGGAACTCGAAGGGCCTGTGGCGATCACTTCATGCCTTGATCCGAAGGAGGGCTGCATGAGGGTCGAGGGCTGCGTGACGCACCTCCTCTGGAAATCCCTCGGGGAGAAAATAGAGACATTCCTCGACAACATGACACTCGATGACCTTTTGAAAGGAAGCGGATTTGTGGAGATAACCCGGGCGGGCAGAAGAAATAAAAAGGGAAATGACAAGGCGGTTGCAGCAGGATGAAATTTGTAGAGAATGTAAAGCCGGATGTAACGACGGATATTGTTTATATGATGTGTCCCATGCACCTTCTGAAGCTCGAGGAGCAGATGAAGGAACTGGAGCAGGGGCAGATACTCGAAATAATGACTGACTATGACGGGGCGCTTGAAGATATTCCCGCCTGGTGCGACAAGACCGGAAATGAATTTCTCGGGATGGAGGATTCCGGCGATTTTTTCAAGTTTTATATTAAGAAGCTGACGAGGTGATTATGAGAAAGTGTTATTTTGATCATGTGGCGACGAACCCCCTGCATCCTGATGTGCTCGAAGCGATGATGCCATATTTTAAAGAAGAATTCGGCAACCCCCTGAGTGTTTACGAATACGGCATGAATGCCAAGAAGGCCATTGAAGGCGCGAGGGAAAAAGTTGCCGGGCTTGTCAACGCGAAACCCGCGGAGATCATCTTTACCTCGAGCGGCGCTGAAGCGAATAATTTTGCACTGCGGGGCATCGCCCTCGCCAGGCAGAATGAGGGCAGGCATGTTCTGGTTTCGCGGATGGAGCACCATTCGATCCTGAACTCTGCCAGGTTTCTCGAAAAGAGCGGCTTTGCCGTTACCTATCTCCCCGTTGACAAAAAGGGTTTTGTTGACCCTGATACCGTCAAAAAGGCGATAACGAAAGAGACCGTACTGATATCCGTGATACATGCCAGCAGCGAGGTGGGCACCATAGAACCCATCAAGGAAATAGTGAAGGTCGCCAAGGAGAACAATATCCTGGTCCATACCGATGCCGTTGCCACCACCGGCAATATTCCGGTTGATGTCAGGGACCTGGGCGTGGATCTCCTCAGTATGGCCGCGCATCAGTTCTACGGCCCCAAAGGGGCGGGTGCCCTTTTTGTCAAGCAGGGCACGAGGATAGTCCCCCTTATTTATGGAGGCATACAGGAGACAGGCAGGCGTGCCGGGACAGAAAACGTCCCTGCCATTGCCGGCATGGGCAAGGCGGCGGAACTCGCCCAAAAAGAGCTGCAGGCCAGAATGGATTATCTGCGGCCCCTGCGGGACCGCGTGATCGACACCATGGCGAACGTGAAGAACGTGGTTTTAACCGGCGACCGTGAGAACAGGCTGCCGGGGCATGCGAGCTTTTGTGTGGAATATATAGAAGGCGAGGCGATGCTGCTTCTTCTCGCCGCGAAGGGTATTTTCTCTGCCAGCGGTTCTGCCTGTTCATCGAAGGCCCTTAAGGCCTCACCCGTGCTGCTTTCCATGGGCGTCCCTGCCGGCCTTGCGCAGGGGTCGATTGTTTTCAGTCTCGGCAGGGGAAACACACCAGAGGACGTCGATTATCTGCTCGGGGAGTTCCCGGCAGTGATTAAAAGACTAAGAGATATTTCCCCGTTTTCAGAAGGATGGGGCGATAAGGAGGAAGGTGGAGAATGTACAGTGAAAAAGTAATGGACCATTTTACCAATCCGAGAAACGTCGGGGACATGGAAGATGCCGACGGAGTCGGCATTGAGGGGAACCCGACCTGCGGCGATACCATGAAGATCTACATCAAGGTCAAGGACAACCGTATTGTCGACGCGAAGTTCAAGACCTTTGGGTGCGGGTCCGCGATTGCCGTGAGCAGCATGGTCACCGAAATGGTGAAGGGCAAGACGCTGGAGGAAGCGATGGCAATATCCAAGGAAACGGTTGCGGACGCTCTGGGAGGGCTGCCTCCGCAGAAGATGCACTGTTCGAATCTCGGGGCCGATGCGTTGCGAAAGGCGATTGACGACTACAGGGGCAGGCAGAAGACATAGATTTTGCTGAATGGCTCACGGGCCGTCAAAGGGCGAAGCAGCAATTCGCGCCGGCGTTTTGAAATAAGCGCTGAACGGGAAGATACGTCGCGGGAAACGGATGGAACTCCTGACAAACCATCCCTAAGGAACCGTAAAATAAGGCATTCCTTTCCTTTACAAAAAAAAATTGAACTGGTAGTATATTTCTTTCCGGGAGAGGTGGCCGAGTCGGCTGAAGGCAACCGCCTGCTAAGCGGTTGTGGGGGTAAAACTCCACCCAGGGTTCGAATCCCTGCCTCTCCGCCATATTACAGATACCGTGTATCGAGGAGGATTTTATGAAGAAACAGGTTTTGGCTGTTGTGTGCGGTCTTTCACTTTTATTGGCAGCAGGCGCATGTAAAAAGAAAGAAGAACAACCACCGGTACCTCAGACGGGCATGCCTGGACAGCAGCAGGGGGTTCCGCCTGGCCATGATGTGATGATACCGAAGGGGCAGACGACGGTAGTTGTTCCCGACGCGGTAAAAGGCAAATGGAAAGCGGTTGTTCTTGTTGTCACGGACAAGAAGACCAATAAGCAGAATGAATATACCGTAAATCTCAACAGTGATTTAAATGTGCCGGGTTCCAACTTAAGTATCCATGTGGGAGAGTTCCTGCCGGACTTCAAGATGAACGGGCTGCAGATCACCTCGTCATCAAACGATCCGAATAACCCTGCCGTTGCGGTCAACGTTACGGAGAACGGCAAGCAGATCTTCCCGGCGGAAGGGAAGAAGTGGGGATGGCTCTACACCAAGTTCCCGACCATGCATCCTTTTGAGCATCCCGGCTACGGCATAGCCCTGAAGACCGGAGTGAAAAAGGGATAAAAAAACCGACTGAGGAATGCGCCCTTAGCTCAGCTGGATAGAGCGTCAGACTACGAATCTGCAGGCCGGGGGTTCGAATCCCTCAGGGCGCGCCATTTTCATAAGCGGCAGTGACGAACAGCGATCAGGACAGGTATTTTATGAGGCTGGCTTTGAAAGAAGCCGGCCTTGCTTTTCAGATGGGTGAAGTTCCTGTCGGCGCCATCCTCGTAAAAGACGGAGAAGTTGTAAGTTCCTCCCATAACCTCAGGGAAACCCTGAAAGACCCTTCAGCGCATGCCGAGATACTGGCCCTCAGGGATGCCACAAAAATATCAGACAGCTGGCGTTTGTCGGGTGCGACGCTCTATGTCACCAAGGAGCCGTGCATTATGTGCGCCGGGGCCCTTGTGAACTCGCGCGTAGCGCGTCTGGTGTATGGATGCAGGGACGAAAAGGCAGGCGGGGTCGACAGCCTGTACCGTATCCTCAGTGACGGGAGACTGAACCACAGGGTCGAGGTTGTCTCCGGAGTGCTCGGGGATGAATGTGCTGCGCTGCTCAGACAATTCTTCAGGGAACGCAGGTGATGCCTCCCGCCGGACCGCCAAAACGCCCTGCCGCCGCCGGAAACCTTTACTGCAGCAGGAAGAAATATAACAGCGTTTTCCTGTAAAATAGAACGTTAAAGAGAAGGGCCTGGTGTCAGAGACGGCAGGGCGTATTAATA
>JAOUFP010000215.1 GCA_029858145.1 Nitrospirota bacterium
AACGCTCTCAATGCCTTCTCCTGCCTCGTGGTTTGATTACCACCAGAAAGATTTATGAATAATGCGGGTTAGTCACGATGCCCGCGTCCGCGCTCGCGTTCGTACTTGTGCCGGTCGTCATATCGTTTGTACTTTTTAGGATAGTAATCCCTGGGCATCTTATGCCACGGCCCCCTTTCCCGTTCACCGTAATACCAGAGTCCGTCCCAGTAGTAATAATACAGGCCGCCGAAAAAGTATACAGGCCTGTCCGGCACCACCACTGCAGGCGGCAACGGACTGAGATGAATGTGCGGAGGCGGCGCCACAACCACCGGCGGTCCTATTACAATTGCTGCCGGAAGCGGTTCTATATAGGTCCCTTCAGGGGTAACATGGGCCACGCACCCCGCCAACAAAACAGCGGAAATCAATGTCAGGATAGCTTTTCTCATACTCATGCCTCCTTTAAAGAATTGCCGGAACAGCGGGGCGGACAACTTCGCCCGCTGTTTCCTGTTTACCCCTGTCACCTCTCCCTTCAGGCCTTTATGTCAGCTGAACAGAAAGCTGTATGCTCTCACTCAGTGCACACTTTATTCACAGTCTCAAAACAGAAACAACATTTAATGATGTGATCCTTAATAAGTTCATATTATCAGTTTTCAGCCACAATTTACAGCCTCTTCGCCGGGACCGCTGAACAGACCGCGACGTCCTGAATAAATTTTACATATATACCTTTTTTTGTTTCTTTTTCCCAAAATTATGTTATCCTATTCGGGAAGTGTCAGAAGTTATCGAACATAAGGCTGCGAAGACTTTTAGCTTTGCGGCCTTTTTTATTGTCAGCACCCCTGAGACTTTAGTTTATACGTAGGAGGTAACCGAGATGGCGAACGGAACAGTAAAGTGGTTTAACGAGTCAAAGGGTTTCGGCTTTATAACAAGCGAAGAAGCCGGTGATGTATTTGTCCACTATTCATCCATTCAGGGCAACGGATTTAAATCCCTTGCCGAGGGTGATGCAGTCAGCTTTGAGATCGAAAAAGGCCCCAAGGGACTCAAAGCAGTAAACGTGTCAAAAATATAATAAACTGACCGAAAAATCCCCCCTGCATGCAGGGGGGATTTTTTTTGGGCATAACATGCCGGGGGCATCCCTTCCGCCCGCTTAAGCCCCGGGGTTCCTTGCATTTTCAGGGCATTCCTGTTAATCTTATTCGTTTTGTGACTGAACGCAGCAGACATCTCAGCAAAGCTGAAGCCCTCCTCTGACAGGGACCGGCGGTAGCCTGCACGAATCAGGGAAATAACAAAAAAGGCAGAGGTATAGGAACAGACAAAGTTAGAAGTAGAAAATGCCTTTCTTAATTCGTTCCTTAGCCTTACCCTTGTTTTACTATGGACGAATCCCAGTTTAAAGCCCTCAGAGAGCTGGCGAAAGACAGCACCCTTTCTCAGCGAGACCTTTCCAGAAAAGTCGGCCTGAGCATCGGACGGGTAAACTACCTCATCAGGGACCTTCTCGAAAAGGGCTATATCAAGGCAGAGCGGTTCAAGAACTCCAGGAACAAGATAGGGTATATGTATACCCTCACGCCAAAAGGAGTTGCAGAAAAGATTCATCAAACACAGGCGTTTCTGGCCCGCAAGTTGGGGGAATTTGAAATGCTCGGGCAGGAGATTGAACGGTTGAAGATGGAGCTGGGCAAAGGGCAACGGGCAAAAGGCGATAGCCCTCTCTCATGAGCAGAGGCGGTTTCAAAGAACTTAAAGTTTGGCAGAAGAGTAAAGATTTTGCCGTTTATATTTATAAAATAAACGATGATGGAAAATTCAGTAAAGATTACATTTTAAGAGATCAGCTGCGACGTGCTGCAATATCTATTTCAAGCAGCATAGCAGAAGGTGATGAGCGCGAAACGGACAAGGAAGCTGTACGGTATTTTTATATCGCGAAGGGTTCGTCTGCCGAAGTATTATCGCAGGCAATCATCTCAGAGGAAATTGGGCATACCAACAAGGACAGCCTTGGTTACATTGAACAGAAATGCATCGAAATCCGGCATGCTATCAAGATTAATAGCAGCAAGGACGAAAACATTCAGATGATAATAAGGGCTAATGGCTTATGGCACAAGGCTAAAGGTAAATATATAAATAGCCTCTCGCCATCTCTTTTTGCCCTTCGCCTCTCGCCATTTTTTATCAACACCTAACATAAGGAGAATTACATAACATGAATCAAACTCACTCTTCACCCCACGTTCCCCGCAAGATACTCGTCACCGGCGCAGCGGGTTTCATCGGGTTTCATTTAAGCAAAAGGCTGCTCGAACAGGGCGACGAAGTCGTCGGGCTCGACAACCTAAACGACTACTATGACGTGAACCTCAAGCTCAGCAGGCTGAAGCAGGTCACGATGCAGGAGAAGTTCAAGCCGGTCAGGCTCGACCTGGCGGACAGGGACGGCATGGCAAGGCTCTTTCAGGAGGAGCAGTTCGACGTGGTCGTCAACCTTGCTGCCCAGGCGGGAGTCCGGTATTCGCTGATCAACCCCCATGCCTACGTCGACACCAACCTCGTCGGGTTCGTCAATATCCTCGAAGGCTGCAGGCACAACAGCGTAAAGCACCTTGTCTTCGCCTCATCGAGTTCGGTCTACGGCGCGAACACAAAGATGCCCTTTTCCGTCCATCACAACGTCGACCATCCGGTGTCGCTCTACGCGGCGACCAAGAAGTCGAACGAGCTCATGGCCCACACCTATGCGAGCCTCTACAGGATACCGTCCACCGGCCTCAGGTTCTTCACGGTCTACGGCCCCTGGGGGAGGCCCGACATGGCGCTCTTTCTCTTCACCAAGGCGATACTCGAGGGCAAGCCGATCGATGTCTTCAACTTCGGCAAGATGCAGCGGGACTTCACCTACATAGACGACATTACGGAAGGCGTCATCCGGGTTATCGACAGGGTGCCGGGGCCCAATCCTGACTGGTCGGGTGACATGCCCGATCCTTCCACAAGCTACGCGCCGTACAGACTCTACAACATCGGCAACAACAACCCCGTTGAGCTGATGCGCTTCATCGGGGTCCTCGAAGACTGTCTCGGGAAGAAGGCGGTGAAGAACCTCCTGCCGATACAGCCCGGGGACGTGCCGGCCACCTACGCTGACGTGGATGACCTCATCCGGAACGTCGGCTTCAAGCCCTCGACAAGCATCGAAGAAGGGATCAGCAGGTTTGTGGAATGGTATAAGGGATATTATAAGTTATAAGCAATGAGCGCCGTGCAATGAGTCTAAAAAAACGAGTTGAAAACAATGGGTCACCAGAAAGATATGGAGTTCTACAGCAATGTGTTCAAAAAAGATGGAGAGATTTGATGACCTTATCGCGTGGCAAAAGGCAAGGGAACTTACAAAGCAAATATATACCGTTACAGGGAAGAAACCTTTTCCTGCTGATTTCGGCCTGCGCGAACAGATACAAAGAGCCACTGTTTCAATAATGTCAAATCTGGCCGAGGGCTTTGAAAGAGGCATCAGTTCAGAGTTCCATCAGTTTATTGTCATAGCAAAGGCTTCATGTGCTGAAGTCAGGTCGAAACTTTACACCGCTCTCGATATCGGCTATATAACAAAAGAAGAGTTTAATGTTGTGAACAATCTTTCAGCGGAGGTCTCTCGAATTATCTGCGGACTCAAAGTATCAGTGAATAAGCAAAGAACCAAAAAATAATTCTTATTGCACGGTACTTATTGCTTTAATACTTCAGTATTAACGGAGAAAACTATGAAAAATTACTCAACAAAAAGGATCCTCATCACCGGAGGCGCAGGCTTTCTCGGCTCACACCTCTGCGAAAGATTGCTGGCAGAAGGGCATGAGGTCATCTGCGTGGACAACTTCTATACAGGCCGGCGGGCGAGCATCGCCCACCTTATCGGTCATCCCTTGTTCGAGGTGCTGCGGCATGACGTCACCTTCCCGCTCTATGTCGAGGTCGACGAGATCTACAACCTCGCCTGCCCGGCCTCGCCGATCCACTACCAGTTCGATCCGGTCCAGACGACAAAGACCTCTGTCCACGGCGCGATCAACATGCTCGGCCTCGCGAAGCGGGTGCGGGCAAAGATCCTCCAGGCCTCCACCTCCGAGGTCTATGGAGACCCGACGGTGCATCCCCAGCCGGAGAGCTACTGGGGGAATGTGAACCCGATCGGGATCCGGTCCTGCTATGACGAGGGGAAGCGCTGCGCCGAGACCCTCTTTTTCGACTACTACCGGCAGCACAACCTGAAAATAAAGGTGGCGAGGATATTCAACACCTATGGCCCGCGGATGCACCCGAACGACGGCCGCGTCGTGAGCAACTTCATCATGCAGGCGCTGAAGGGCGAAGAGATCACGGTCTATGGCGACGGCAGGCAGACCCGGAGCTTCTGCTATGTCGACGACCTGGTAGACGGCCTCGTGCGGCTCATGAACAGCCCGGATGACTTCACCGGTCCGGTGAACCTCGGCAACCCGGTGGAATTCACGATCCTCGAACTGGCGGAAAAGGCGGTAAAGATGACCGGTTCCAATTCAAAGATATCCTTCAAGCCCCTCCCCTCGGACGACCCGAGGCAGAGGCAGCCGGACATAACCCTGGCAAAGGGGAAGCTGGGATGGGAACCGAAGATCCAGCTGGATGAGGGTCTGGCAAAAACCATATCCTATTTCAGGCAGCTGGTGATCGGTGGTTAATTACATGTTTTTATCATGCTGTTTGCTGTTCTTAGACTCATTGCTTACTCTGCAGAGTGCTTTTTTGCCAGTCACCAGTCACCAGTCACAAGTCACTGTCTTTGCTATTTCGCGTGCCAGCATGCCAGCTTGCGGACGGGATGGCATGATGGCACAATAGGGCATGATAAAATTCGGGAAGAAAATAAACCATATTGAGGCTGCGCTCCCTTAGCTCGCCGCAAAGCTTTCGCGCAGGAGTTTGGTGCGCGGTATATCTCTTCGGGTCGCGGGAGACTGGTAAGGCCGATGAGCTCAGCGATATCGATATCGCGCTGTTTGTGGAGGGAAAGCGGGTGCCGTTCGATGCCGAACTTGACCTGCTGGGCGAGATAACGTCCACGCTTCAGACCGATGATGTCAGTCTTGTTGTTTTGAATAATGCTCCTCTGACGATTGCAGATGGGATCATCAGAAAGGCAAAGTGCTTTTCAGCAGCAATGAATACGCACGCCCCGATTTTGAAGGGCTCATAACGAGCCTGAGAAATCTGAGAGAACTTGGCGCCCTTACAAAAGATGATTTTCTCGCAGACAGCCGCAGCTACCGCAGCGCTGCGCGGCAGCTCCAAATCGCAATCGAGGCATGCCTGGACGTCGGACGCCATATCATCTCCAGAAGGGCTTTGCGACGAACCAAGGATTATAAGGACATTTTCCTCATCCTCAAGGAAAAGAGATCACCTCTGATGCGGGGTTGTTGTTAATCCGGCAGGCCGACAACAGCGTGCAGCTGACATCGGTATTGCCGGATGCATAGAAGACCGCAGGGATGTCCGATACGCCGATAATGATATGAAGACACTGCTTCGACGGAGGCTCTGCCAGATCGTGGCGGGATATGGGGACTGTAACGATGCA
>JAOUFP010000216.1 GCA_029858145.1 Nitrospirota bacterium
ACTCACAGGCACTTCAGAAATAAAAAATGGGATCACCCTCGGGGAGATAAAGAGTAAGGCGGTCAGCCTCACCGGAAAAAGCAGAACCGCAGACAGGCCCTGCACAGTGATCGCCAGCCGTTCTCACATGTCTGATGAGACAAGTTCCTTTATAGAGGAGCTCAGGAGCGAATACGGCGGGATCGAAATCATCTCCGCAGGAAGTTCGCTCAAGTTCTGCCTCGTGGCTGAAGGCGCGGCTGATATATATCCGCGCTTCGGACCTACCATGGAGTGGGACACCGCGGCAGGACAGGCGATCATCGAGCAGGCAGGCGGCACTGTTGTCCGGCACGGGACGGATCAGCCGCTGAGATACAACAAGGAAAACCTGCTGAATCCCTGGTTCATCGTCAGCGGCCCTGTACCGCCCCGGCGCTGAGGAGAGGGCCTCCGCGCCCCGGTCCGGCAACGCGCGTTTGGTTGACCTCGGTCACGGGCAAAGAATAGTATAGATAGTGCAGGCACGGCAGGAATTGCTTCCCGCAACTGCGTGCGGCAATAATGTCATATGCAGGAGGACTGGATTATGCAGTGGACAAAGGATTTATCGGTCGGCGTTGAAAAAATAGATGAACAGCACAGGGAACTTTTCGAAAAGATAAACGATCTTGTTGCGGCGGTGAAACAGAGCGTCTGCAAATACAAGATAGGCGACGTGATCAAATTCCTCGAGGACTATATAGAGTTCCACTTCGGCGAAGAGGAAAGATACATGGTGGAGTTCGGGTATCCCGGCTACGAGGCCCACAAGGCGCAGCACGAGAAGTTCAAGGCGAACTTCAGCGAACTCAAAAAAGAGCTGCCGAAGCTCGAAGGGGGAACGAAGCCCGGCTCCTATGACCTTTCGGTCGAGACAAATCAGGTCGTGGTCGACTGGATACTGGACCATATCGCCAAGGTCGACAGGCACCTTGGCGAGTTCTTAAAAGGCAAGGTCTGAAATTACTGCTTCGGCTCCTTGCTCTTCGGCCTCTTGTTCGCCTCGAGCACCTTTTTCCTGAGGCGTATCGACTCGGGAGTCACCTCAACAAGCTCGTCTTCCTTGATAAACTCGATCGCCTGTTCAAGGCTCATCATCCTCGGCGGGATGAGCTGGAGTGCGTCGTCCGAGCCTGAAGCACGCACATTCGTGAGCTTCTTCTCCTTGGTCACATTGACGTCTATATCACTCTCCCTCGAATTCTCGCCGACAATCATGCCTTCATACACAACGGTGCTTTCTCTTATGAAGAGCGTGCCGCGCGGCTGCAGATGGAAGAGCGCGTAGATGGTGCTCTTGCCTGACCTGTCTGAGACAATGGCGCCGGTAGAGCGTTTCGAGATCGGACCCTGCCACGGCTCAAAGCCGTCGAAGATGTGATTCAAAAGGCCGGTCCCCCTCGTATCGGTCAGAAACTGCGAACGGAACCCGATAAGCCCGCGCGCGGGAATCCTGAACTCGAGGCGTACCCTGCCGTGGCCATTGTTCTGCATCTTCTGCATCCTGCCCCTGCGCATCCCTACCTGCTGGGTCACCACGCCGACATACTCATCAGGCACATCGATAACGAGGAGTTCCATCGGTTCGTGCAGCTTGCCGTCTACCTGTTTTGTGATCGTCTCGGGCATCGAGACCGAAAGCTCATACCCTTCCCTCCTCATCATCTCGATGAGGATCGCTAGCTGAAGTTCTCCCCTGCCCATCACCTTAAAGGAATCGGTATTGGTGAAATCCACTTTAATAGAAACGTTGTAGAGGAGTTCTTTTTCGAGACGGTCCCTCAGGTTCCTCGAGGTAACATATTTGCCTTCCCTCCCGGCAAGAGGGGAAGTGTTGACTGAAAAGAGCATTGATATCGTCGGCTCGTCAACCGTAATCCTCGGCAGCGGCCTTGGGTTTTCGACATTGGTTATCGTATCCCCGATATTGATCCCCTCGATTCCTGCAAGGGCCACGATATCGCCGACCGAAGCCTCCTTTAAATCGACCCGTTCGAGTCCCTGGAATCCGTAGAGGGAGGTGACCTTTGTCTTTATCTCCTCTCCGGCGCTGTTTACCATTACAACCCAGTCTCCAACCCTTGTGGTGCCGGAGAACATCCTGCCGATCGCCAGTCTGCCGACATAATCGTTATAGTCAATGTTCGTAACAAGCAGCTGAAGAGGACCGTCCGCATCACCTTCAGGAGCGGGAATTGTCCTGAGGATAAGCTCGAAGAGACATCTGAAATCCACTCCCTCTTCATTAATGGAGAGCGTTGCTGTCCCGAGCTTTGCGTTGGTATAGACGATCGGGAACTCAAGCTGCTCCTCTGTTGCGTCAAGGTCAATGAAGAGATCGTAGACCTCGTTGAGGACCTCCTGGATTCTCGCATCAGGCCTGTCTATCTTGTTGATGACGAGTATGGGGGGAAGGCTCAGTTCAAGCGCCTTCTTCAGCACAAACCGGGTCTGGGGCAGAGGGCCCTCGGAGGCATCGACGAGCAGGAGCACGCCGTCTACCATCTTCAGTGTCCTCTCGACCTCCCCTCCGAAATCAGCGTGGCCGGGGGTATCGATGATATTTATCTTTGTACCCAGGTATTCCACTGCGGTGTTCTTCGCCATGATGGTAATCCCGCGCTCCCGCTCAAGGTCGATATTGTCCATCATCCTCTCCTGCACCTTCTCGTTCGAGCGGAACAGGCCGGACTGGTTGAGCATCCCGTCGACCAGGGTCGTCTTGCCATGGTCAACATGGGCGATAATAGCGATATTTCTTAAATGTTCGTGTTTCACAATGACCTCTTTTTTTATGGTTGTTAAAAAGCTCCTGACAGATCCAAAAGGCTGGAGTGCTGCACACGCGGGGCTTGAATATTAGCTGAATAGTTTAATACTTTATCGCTTAAGAATGCAACCTTTTAAGAATATTTCCAAATCGTCCTGTGCTCAAGTTTACTGATTAACCATACAGTTGCAATAAATGTGACAGGAGGTCATTGAAGTTACGAGATTTACACAATATATGTGCAGTAAAGGGCAATGCATCAGACGTAAACTCCTGTTTGATGCCATTCCCGCACCGGAAGTAGGCGTCTTAAGCGAGCGACGCGCGTCGGGAATCCTTCTTTTTCGGAAAGATTCCGGACAAGCCGGGATGACAGAAAAAACAGTGTATGCAACGCTAGGGTCAGTAAACCGGAATTTCTGTCAGCTTGCCAACAATTTGTTTTTAATATAAAAAAAGGTATTCTATTAAAAGGAACAAATACAGCTGCGGAGGGTCTATGGGAGAGAGTCAGTCATTTCTGATCGCAAAAGGGGAAACCGGGATATCATTGCTGCCGAAGATGGCAAACCGTCACGGTCTGATCGCCGGTGCGACAGGCACAGGAAAGACCGTCACCCTGCGGGTGCTTGCGGAGCAGTTCAGCGCCATAGGGGTCCCTGTCTTCATGGCAGACGTCAAGGGCGACCTCGCGAGCATCGCCAAACCGGGTGGTGACCATCCGAAAGTGGCCGAACGGATCCGGATACTTGGACTCACGGATTTTCATTTCGAAGGCTATCCGGTCGTCTTCTGGGACATCCTCGGTGACCTCGGACATCCGGTCCGCACAACGATATCAGACATGGGACCGCTCCTCTTAAGCCGCCTCCTCAACCTCAATGATACGCAGAGCAGCGTGCTGAGTCTCGTCTTCAGGATCGCCGACGACAACGGCTATCTGCTCCTTGACCTGAAGGACCTCCGTGCGATGGTGCAGTTTGTCGGAGAAAACGCTGACCAGTTCAGGGTCCAGTACGGGAATGTCTCCACCGCGAGCATCGGCGCAATCCAGCGGAATCTGCTGGCCCTCGGGGAGCAGGGAGGAGTCAAGTTCTTCGGCGAGCCTGCGCTCAGCATCGACGACCTCCTCCAGACCGACCAGAACGGCAGGGGAATAATCAATATCCTGTCAGCGGAAAAACTGATCCATTCCCCCAAGCTCTATGCAACATTTCTTCTGTGGATCCTCGCGGAGCTGTTTGAGCAACTGCCTGAAGTGGGTGACCCTCAGAAGCCGAAGCTTGTCTTTTTCTTTGACGAGGCCCATCTGCTCTTTGAAGATACGCCTGACGCACTGAGGGAGAAAATCGAACAGGTCGTGAGGCTCATCAGGTCCAAAGGGGTGGGCATCTACTTCGTCACCCAGAACCCGCTCGATCTGCCGGATACCGTGCTGGGGCAGCTCGGCAACCGGGTGCAGCACGCGCTCAGGGCGTTCACTCCCCGCGATCAAAAAGCGGTCAAGGCAGCCGCAGAAACATTTCGTACAAACCCCGGGCTCGATATCACCCGTGTGATCATGGAACTCGGGGTGGGCGAAGCGCTCGTGTCCGTTCTCGACGAAAAGGGTATCCCCTCAGTCGTTGACAGGGCCTTCATCATCCCGCCCCGTAGCAGTCTCAGCCTTCTCAGCCCGGAAGAGCGGTCGGACATTATCAGGGGGTCGGTGCTCTACGGCCACTATGAAAAAGAGATCGACCGCGATTCAGCCTATGAAAAGCTGAAGGCGCGTGCAGAAGAGGCGGCGGTTCAGCAGAAGGAAGAGGCTGCGCAGAAAGAGAAGGCAGCTGCCTCGAAGAAGAACCAGACCGCTGATCTCATTGAGGCCTTTGCGAAAAGCGCCGTCCGTGCTGTCGGCAGCCAGATCGGCAGACAGATCATGCGGGGCGTCTTCGGCTCAATGCGCGGCGGACGGAAAAAATAGGGGAAGCACCGCACCCCCGGCGCCTCATGGCTCAGAGGCTTTGTCATTTTGGTCACGCAATGCGGAAAATATTCAGAAGCTTTTAAATCTTCCCGAGTAAGGAAAAATATCAGAAGCCGGCGACTGCTGTCTTTGCGAAGTTCACGACAGCGGATGGCAGAATGCCGATGATGAGCACGGCCGCAACGGTGATCGCCAGCGCCAGTCCCAGTCCGGGAGACGTGGAGAGCTGCACTGTTTCCTTCGGCTCCTTCATGTACATGTACATGACGATCCTGAGATAGAAGTAAGCGGATATCGCGCTGAACATGACCGCCACGACAACAAGCCAGGTATACCCCGCGTTGATGGCGCTCATGAAGATATAGAACTTGCCCATAAAACCTGCAGTCGGCGGAATTCCGGTGAGGGAAAACATGAATACCAGCATCAGCGCGGAAGCCAGCGGATGGGTCTTTGAGAGGCCTTCGTAGTCGGATATGTTGTCTCCCTTGAACCCCTCTGACCTGAGCATGATCACAACGGCGAAGGCACCCATGTTCATGAAGCCGTAGATGAGCATGTAGTTGAGCACGCTCGCCATGCCGTCGGCGGTGCCGGCAATGATACCGACAAGGATGTATCCTGCATGCGCGATCGACGAATACGCGAGCATCCTCTTGATGTTCGTCTGAGAAAGGGCGACGATGTTTCCGACGCCCATCGTGAGTATGGCGATGGGAATCAGCACCGGAGCCCACTCCACCTTAATGGAGCCGAAGGCAACCATGAATAACCTGCCCAGCACCGCGAAGCCCGCAGCCTTGGGTCCGACAGACATGAATGCCGTGACAGACGTCGGGGCGCCTTCGTA
>JAOUFP010000238.1 GCA_029858145.1 Nitrospirota bacterium
AGCGTGAATTCAATCTCCGCTGGAGAAAACATTTGAACGGACACGGCGAGACGAATTTCGGCCTCCGTATGGCAGGTTATTACCTTTTCCGGCCATGGAAATTTCGTGAGGCAGGCTATCTTTTGGGGCGACGAATGAAGCTCTTTCCCGAATTCAGCAGGCCGGAATATATGCAGAACGGTAAAATTCTGGACAGGACAGTGGTTTTTTCTCGTGCTGTCTGGAAATTCTGGGGAGGAAGCAAGATGGTGATCCCTGACCTCGCTGCTTCTCAGGAGAAATTCATCGAGGCGGTGGAACGCGGGAATGAGGTATGCCGTAAATACTTCCGCCATTATACTCTCTACTGCGTGGGGATAAAGCTTTCCGGCAGACGGGAGCGGTACGAAATGTCCTGCATCCCACCGGACGCCGAAGAGATGGCCTTTGGCTGTGAGTTCGAACCGATGCTTCGGGATACGAAGTACAGCAGGGATTACCTGCAGTCCTTCAAAAACGAGATATATGACATTGGAGTCGATATGGGCTTGAGTTATTACCGCTTCGGCGGAATGATGAAGGGGTATATTCGCAAGGTCTTCGGTGATGAATTGGTCGATAAACACCTTGCAATGAAGCAAAAGGCTGATCCTGCCATGATACTGAACCGGGACGTGATTTTCTGATGATCGGCAAGAATAAACAGAGAAAGGGATATGAAGCCTGCAGCGGATGCGGCGTCTGCCTCCTTTCGTGCCCTGTATGGCACCGGACCCAGACGATGTCTCTTACCCGGAAGGCGAGGGCAAAGGCGATACAGGGAGGGGCAACCTATAAGGAAATCGCCAACTCCATAGATATGTGCCTGTTATGCGGGGCTTGCGAGACCGCGTGTCCCGAAGGGATAGGCCTTGCTGACCTGAATATACATCAGCGGAGAGAGCTGAACAGGTCGAGAACAGAATATCCCTTCTGGTATCCTGACAAAAAATTCGCGATGGACAGCCACGGAGGAGTTTCGAAAGCAGCAGCGCTGTTGCTTGCAGGGGAAGGGCTCCGCGCAAACCAGGAGGTTTGCGAAAGCGTAATGGGACTCCTTCAGCAAAAGGCTGAAACTGCCCTGTCCCGTGATGACGGACAGGACATCGCAAGGGGCATGGAGGCAGGACTGCCTGTGCCTCAGGAAAGGATCGAAGGTTTTATATCGTCGCTTCGTCCGGCCCGCACGCTAATTGTTGCTGAGGGGTGGCTGCATCGCCCGCTCAGAAAATGGCTGCCCGGCAAAAAAATCATCGGGCTCGGAGAATCGCTTTTGTCATCCGGGTATCTCAGTCGCCGTCTGGGGCCTGAAGACCTCTACGTGATAGAGAGCAGGGGATATCACGCGGACCACAAACGTCTGGTCCTTTTTTATGACCGGCTGAGGCGGGAGACCGGCTGTCAGACAAACCTCGACCTTCAGCGAACCGCATTTTCTACTGGAGCTTCGAGCCTCCAGGGAAGAAAAGATATTGCGGCAGCCGGGTGCATCGAAAACGCAAAACATATTTTAAGGGGCAGAAGGGTGAAGCGCGTTGTTGTTGAAGATTTGGCGGACCTTGAACCGTTCAGGCGTGCCGCGGACATCCCTGTTATTCACCTGGGATTCCTCGGCAGCAAGGAGCAGACGTCATGAGAGAAATTGAGGTGAAGGTAGACGTTCTGATCGTGGGGGCAAGCCTTGCCGGTTCAGCCGCTGCCAAACGCCTTGTCGACGCCGGGCTTGAGGTCGTTGCCCTTGAGAGAAGGTCGCTTCCCCGGGACAAGGTCTGCAGCGGAATCCTCTCCCCGCGGGGACACAGGTTCCTCGTTGAGAATTTCGGAACGCTTCCTGAAGAGATCCTTCACAACCCTGTTTCCTGCCGGGGAGTGACCTTTCATTTCCCCAGTATGATTTCTATCCCGATGGACTTCGACGGCGGGCCGACGCCTCATCTCCACAGAAAGTTTTCCGATTACTGGGCTATCACGAGGAGCGGAGTGACCGTTCATGACAACACGACTTTTCTCTGCCTTGAAGACAGCGGGAGAGACGTAAGTGTGCGGGCAAGGAGGGAAGGCAGAGAAATCCGCTACCATGCACGGTTTGTGATCGGTGCAGACGGGCCGAAATCAGCGGTCACCAGGGCGCTTTATCCCGACTATCAGAAGAGCATTCCCTGGTTTATGGTTGGGCAGAAGTTTCAAAAGATCATCGAATGTCCTCTCGACAGGGAGTACTTCCATTTCTGGTTCCATCCCGGGCTTGGGCACTATACCTGGAGCCACGAACGGAATGAACAGCAGATCGTGGGAGTGGGTTTTCCCGCCGGAGGCAATCTCCACAGGGCGCACGGGAATGTGGAAAAGTATTTGAACGAAAAACACGGCGTGAAGCTTGAACCTGCCGACCGGCTGGAGGGCTGCGCCCAGAATTTTGGACCCTCCCTGATCAACCGGTACGTCTTCGGCAGGGGAAATGTGCTCATCACCGGTCAGGCCGCGGGGTTTTTCAATATGCTTGCGGAAGGTATGAGTTGTGCCCTCCATTCAGGTGCTATCGCGGGAGAGTCGATTTTGGAGGCGATGCAGAGAAGCCGGCCTGTGCAGGAGGTTTACCGGGAATTGATCGCATCCGAAGTGAAGCGCTGCACGGATCAATGGAACCCCCTGCAGATACTCTTTTCCAATCCTCACGAGGCCGACTTCAAGTCGGAATTTGGCAAGCTGAGCAGAAGAGAAAAGATCACGGTCATCCGCGATCTGGTAAATTTCCTGAAGATTTATGCGCCCTTCAAGTGGGGCCGCCAGATACTTGCGCAGACCGCGATTCGGACGATTCTGGGCGAGTATCCTTCGGGAAGATGGTTATAAACGCCGGAAGTGCAAAAAGTTGAAAGTGGCATAATTATTCAATGCAATTTGTGTTAGAGAATATTACAGACGCAAGAAAGGAGTATATCGGGAGAAGCATTCAGCAGACCGATAGGATAAATAAACATGACTGACAGAATTACAACAGGCGGAGATATAGACTCCTACTGTACACGTTGCAAACTCAATCTCGAACACATTGTTTTGGCGATGGTTAGCGGGGCTGTTGTGAAGGTGAAATGCAAAACCTGCGGGAGCATCCACCGGTTCAAGGGCATGCCTGCCGTCAGGCCGAAATCCCCGCGGAAGGAAGGCGCAGCTGCGAAGTCGTTCGTGTCGAACCAGGCCCTCTGGGAGACGGCGATGGAAGGGGCAAAGGGGCCTGCACTGCCCTATGACATGGAGAGTTCATACCGGTCCGGAGATGTGATAGACCACAGCATCTTCGGAAAGGGCGTAGTGC
This sequence comes from Nitrospirota bacterium, assembly GCA_029858145.1. GTDB lineage: Bacteria > Nitrospirota > Thermodesulfovibrionia > Thermodesulfovibrionales > UBA6898 > JAOUFP01. The sequence goes on from JAOUFP010000238.1 coordinate 3,335, forward strand.
AGAAGACTTTATTTAAAAAATGCGCGGTCCTTTTTAGGGACAAGGAGAGGATACTCGCCACTTCGAATACCTGACCCTGGTTTTCAGGAGGTCTTTAAATGGATAGTGGGCGAAGAAACCCTGCGGTCTTGCCGCAGGGTTTCTTCGCCTGAACATCCTTTTTCAGACGTCTGCAAAAGCTCAGAATTGTGATTTGAATTCAGCGAAGGCCTGCTTCAGTTCCTCCAGCTCGCTTTTCAACCGCTTTAGCTCTTCTTCCAGTTCGATGATGCGCTTCTGAACCGGAACCTTTGCTTCCTCAGGCCCCGGGGACAAGACATCCGCTGGTTTTTCGGCAGGGGAGGCGCCAGAAAACAAATGCATGTATCTGCATTCCTTCCTGCCAGCCTCTCTCGGAAGTTTCGCTGCCAGCGGCGGATCCTGCTCCGTCAGTACTTGCAGGGTTTTTTCGACCTCTTCGAGATTCTGAAACGCGTACATTCTTTCGGTATGGGTGCGAATCTCCCCTACGGTTTGCGGGCCGCGCAGCATTAATTCGCAGAGTATGGCGATCTCCTGTCCTGACAGATCAAAATGGTCCAATGTTGTGTGCAGGTATTTCGGTACGCGGCTTCCTGCTGTGTGAGTCATCCTCGTGAGACCCTTTAGCTGCAGGCTGTCCAGTCCCCGCGCGACAGCAGTTTCATAATAGGAAACAACCGGGTTGCGGTTCGATTTCTGGTTGCAGGCGTTCGTCAGGCTGTTGAGGGACAAAGGGTAATACTCTGGCGTGGTTATTTCCTTTTCTATAAGACAGCCAAGAATGCGGGCCTCTTTTTCATCAAGAACGATATCCATTTCGGGACCTCCGGGAATCCCCCCTGAGAAGCAGGGGGCATTGAATGTTGCCTCTATTTTAGAACATTTTCATTCGGAATACTCGCGAGATCAGATGAGTTATAAAAAATATGCGGGAAGGGAAATAAGGCTGGTGGGCTCTTTTAGCCGCCGGAGCGTTTTGGCCTGTAGCCGGTCTTCTCAAGTGCCTGAATGAGCGCTTCGCGATGATCGCCCTGAATTTCAAGAGTGTTATCCTTGACCGCTCCCCCGGTGCCGAGCTTCGCCTTCAATTGCCTGAGCAGCGCTTCTCTTTCTTTCTGAGGCAGCTGAAGCCCCTCGATGACAGTGACGGACTTGCCGCCTCTCGATTTCCGTTCGAGACGGACAAGCAGTTTCAGCTGCGCGGGGGGTACTTCCGCCTGCGAATATGTATTGAGGTGCTTTTCTTTTTTCGGGACCGGCTGATCCGTCGAGTAGACTAACTTTGAATTTTCGTCTGGCATAGTTTCATTGTAACACGGGAGAGACGTTTAGCGAATGGGTTGCATAGTCCAAATTATTCATAAAATGTTGTATTTCAAAGGCAGGAGAAGACATTGACGCTCATTCCCGCTTTGCTCCGAGGCATTTTCCTCCTGATATTCATGGAACCAGTCTGTCGGACTACCGGAAAATGAAACCGCTCTCAATGCCTTCTCCTGCCTCGTTGTTTGATTGCCACCAGATAGATTTATGAATCATGCAGGATAGGCGGTTTCTCTATTTATGCGGTCTGCTGCGGGGAATCACCGAACCTTTTTGGCGTCAGGGAACGGGAGGTGCACATCCGCTTGCGCGGGCTGCCTGTTGCAGTTTCAATCATTATTCTGACAGCGCAATTTTTTGTCGTGTTGTCAACAAATAGATTTGACCGGTTATGGAGCACATAAACTGTCCGGTCTGCAGCTATTAGATTTTAGGCAGCTTTAATATCAGCACTGAGAAGTTCCTTTCCATGGGAATTAAAGGAAGCCAG
>JAOUFP010000217.1 GCA_029858145.1 Nitrospirota bacterium
CTATGCCCCAATTTTCACGAAGTCCTCGGTGTATGAATCAAAACGTCTCGGCCGAAATAAAATCCGGATAACAGTTATCCCAAGGGACGGAGTAAAGGAAAAGCCCTTCCAGTGTGAGAACCGCATAGGATATTTTGAATCCATTGCCGCAATGTTCCATCACAAGTTTCCTACTATCAGGCATACGAAATGTATTTTCAAGGGAGACAGTGAATGTGAGTACGACATTTCATGGCAGAAATCCACATGGAAAACTCTGCGGAACTCCGTTGCAGCTTTTTTGCCTGTAATATTCATCGCATTGTACCTGAAATACACTGCAATAGATTTTTTTGAAGTTATTCCAGTCGCACTGGCAGTAATTTTCTTTTTGGCTTTTGTCGCCGAATTTTTCGAAAAAAGGGATTTGAAAGCCGGGATCGAGAACCTGAGGGATTCGACAGATGTTCTTTTGAAACAGACAGAGACCAATTACCGCAATGCACAACTGATTAATGAGATCGGGCTGGCTGTCAGCAAGCAGTCGAAGATAGAAGGAATTCTGTCCGAAATCGTCGAGGTGTTGAAAAAGAGACTCGACTACGACAGGGGGATGATTCTTCTGGCTAACAAAAGCAGAACAAAGCTGATGTATTATGCAGGGTTCGGATATAATGAAGACCAGTACCGGCTCCTGAAGTACACGAGCTTCACCCTTACCAGGGAAAATTCGAAAGGTGTCTTTGTTGTCGCCTTCCGGGAGCAGAAGCCTATCCTTGTAAACGACATCGACGAGATAGAGAATACTCTTTCGGAGCACAGCCTTGATTTTGCCAGAAAGTTCGGGGCAAAGTCCTTTATCTGCTGTCCGATTGTCGATGAGGGAGAGTCACTGGGAATACTGGCGGTCGACAACATAAGGACAAAAAGGCCCCTTTTGCAGAGCGACATCAATGTGCTTGCGGCACTGACGCCGGTAATAGGTGTCAGCATCAACAACACCTTGCTGACCGAGGCATACGAAAATCAGTTCAAGTCTGTCATAAAAGTGCTGGCTGCCAGCATTGATGCGAGGGACCCTTTGACGGCAGGGCATTCTGAAAAGGTGACGGAGTACGCTATCGGTATCTGTGAGCAGATGGGCCTTTCGCAGTCATATACTGAGGTAATCAGAGTAGCAGCGCTCCTGCATGACTATGGCAAGATTGCCGTAAGCGACATAGTTCTGAAAAAGAACGGGAAATTGACTGATCAGGAATATGAAGAGATAAAGCTTCATGTGGTCAAAACACGGGAAATTCTTGAAAAGGTTAATTTCGAGGGTATATACAGCGAAATACCCTTTATTGTCGGATCCCATCATGAAAAAATGGACGGCAGCGGCTATCCGCACGGACTGCGGGCGGATGAAATACCGTTGGGGGCACGAATTATCGCGGTGGCGGACTTTTTTGAGGCGATCACCTCGAAGCGACACTACCGTGAACCGATGCCGCTCGATGACGCGATCAGTACTCTTGAGATCATGAGCGTCGAAAAGCTCGACAGAGAGGTTATCTCAGCGTTCATGCGGTATTACAATAAGGCCAATAACGGGATACTGGACTATATTTTATTGCAAGGGGGGAAACGTTAAAGGGGTTTCCGTCCGCTCGCTATTATGAGGGGCGTATATATGAACCTCCCCGTGTTCCTGAAATAGGCGTTAAATTCCTCCCTGAATTCATCGTGCCCGCCCGGGTACTCACCGAAGAGGAACTCAAATTTTTTTGATATGACCTCGATCTTTTTGGCCCAGTTGAATATATCCGCCTCCATGGCTTTTCCGTAAATAAGGTGATGGGGATATAAGTTCACTCTTATGTCCTGAAACTGGAGATCATAGAGATATGAATAGAGCTTCCGCCCGGCGTACGGATCAAAGTTGGCTTCTTCTTCTGATTTCCTGACAGCCATATGAATGGTTCGTTCGAGGCGGGGAGGTATCCCGTAGTAGGTCAGGCAGTTGTAATCCAGATCCGCAAGGCACAGTAAGCCTCCGGGACGCACAATTGAAGAAATATTTTTTACGATTTCGATGCTGTTCGAGCGGAAATACTCCAGGATAAACCTGATCCAGACAAAGTCGAATTGCCCAAGGTCCAGAAGACTGTCAGAGATGTCTCTGCAAACGAAGCGCATTCCTTCAGCCTTGTAATGCTGTCGGGCATGTTCAATTCTTGCCGCAGATCGATCAATTCCTATAGCCTCTCCTCCAGGCTGAACAATGTCCCGGAGCAGGGCAGTTGTGAGGCCGGGTCCGCATCCCACGTCCGCAACTCGCATCCCTGGCTCTACCCCGGCCCACCGCGCCTGAGTTTCCAAGGCTTTGCCGTCGGTCTTTGCTGTCAGCCGCGAAATTTCATCTTCGCTCTCCATTAAATAGTCATTTGATTCCATAACTTCTACAATACCTTTCAGCGGCTGACAAGTCAGAACCTGTAGGTGAGGCTGACTCCTGCCATATGGAGGTCTGAATTATATCTTCCATTTGCTCTCAGGGGGTCTATTACCCCGTCATCAGGGTTGCTGTCAACAGAATTATTCTTCCTGCGTCCCTCCAGCAACTGGTAGCCGTATGAAAGGCCGAATGTAAATGCCTTCCCGCGGATCTCTGTTCCAATTGTAAAAAGATGGGTATTCGAATCAGGGATTGCCGGTTCAAAGGTTTCGTCGGGAACAGGATTGCCTCCGTAGAGGTAGCCCGCGAGCAGGGAAACAGTATCATTTAACCGGTAGTCTGCGCCGATATTAAAGGTGTAAGTGTCTTTCCATTTCTTTTCTGCAACCGAGGTTGTAGCAAAGAAAACCGGCCGCTCAAGATCAAGTTTGAGTTTTTCATAGGACGACCACCCCTCGTAGCGGAGACCGGTCTCAAGGGTAAGGTTGCGTATCCCCTTATAGGCAACCCCCAAGTGAAACTGGGACGGTAGCGTCAGATCTGTTTCGGCAGATGTATGGGGAAACAGGGGGCTGAGAAACTCAAAACCAGCCGGCAAACGGTGTGAGACGCTGCCATCGATATCAACTTCGATCTCGCTCCGGTAAGAAGCTCCGATCGAAATATCTTTTGAAACATCAACAAGAATGCCCAAATTAAAGCCGACGCCGTTGCCATCACCGTTGAACTTCTGGTTTGCGTCAGCACCGCCCAGATTGAGCTTCTTCTCCAGCGTGGCATTGAGAATAAGAAAATCCAGCCCGGCACCAACAGAAATGTTGTCCGTTAACTTTACAGAGACTACCGGGTTGATGGTAAAAACAGTAAGTTCTGAATTTGTCGCAATGTATCTGCCTTCCCAGTCATCATCCCACTTTGTCGCAAGGCCGAAGTTATTGAAAACTCCCAGCCCGACGCTGACTTTTTCGTTGTACTCGTGGGTAAAATAGAGCGTGGATGGAAAGAATACCTGACTTTTTGTCTCGGCGTCTCCGCCGGGTGCGTTACTGTCGAATTTTCGGATCGGGTATATGAGAGTCGTGCCGATCTCAGCCTGTGTTCCCTCCAGTTTGCTGATGAGAGCGGGATTAAAGAAAATTGCCGAAGGACTCTCGGAGTGAGCGATAACCGAATCTGCCTGCCCAAGGGCAGAAGCGCCCTGTGTGTAAATTGCGAACCCTGATCCGAAAGCAGTAAGGGGAACTGAAAAGCAGAATAAAGAAAAAATGAATAAAGCAGCATAACTGATTTTTATTTTCATCTCTTAATACCCCCTTCGTATAAAATTAAAAATCACCTTGTTTTTCCCTTATTAAAATACAATATTCTTCGCGGAAAATGTTGATTTTTCATGGTGCTCTTTATGCGCATGTTTGATATCCCAAGCAGAATTCCTTATTGATTGAGAAAAAATTGTGTGATTGCTGTAAAATGGAGCACACGAGAAATAAATAAATATCAATTTCAAAGGAGTGTAACGCTCTCGAATTTATAAAAGAGAGGATATGCGCGATGGATGCATTAATTATTGCGGGCTTGTCTAAAGGGCAGGGCGGACAATTCAGCCTGAAAAAAAATCACCTTCTGAGCCGTGACGGGATGGTAATGAATTATGTTAATTTGCAGAAGGTGTTCGGTTGCTCCTCTTCATCTCACAAACTTGAAAATTTCAGCACACCCTATCTCGCCGGAATTTATTTGTACAATTACCTTACCCGGCGGGGTCTGCAGTGCGCTCTTATCAACTTTCTTGATCTTGAGATGGACGAGTTCAGGCGACTCCTCAACGAGAATCCGAAAGTAATTGCGCTCTCTTCTACATTTTTGATCAATGTTGAAGCGGTAAAAAATGTCACAAGGCTGATACGACAATATGCCCCTGATATCAAAATAATATTGGGAGGTCCCTTGGTTTATAGCAGCTATCTGCTGCACCAAAGGAAGGGGTCCGATTACGATACTGATGCGTGTGCAAAGGATTATTTTTTTCTCAGCGACGACAGGTATTGGCATGAAGATGTAGATGTGTTTGTTGTGGAGGAACAGGGCGAAAAAACGCTTTGGCGGATAACCGATGCGATTATAAAACGGCAGGATTTCCGAGACGTCCCTAATATCGCATTTTATCAGGATGATCGGTTAATTTTTACGGGCAGGAAGACTGAAGATAATGATTTATCTGAGGACTTAATTAACTGGGAAGAGATCCCCGAGCAATACATACACCCGATCTTCCCGGTCAGAGGCTCCAGGGGATGCCCGTATAAATGCAAATATTGCAATTTTTCACTGGGCAGGGCGTTTCGTTTAAAAAGTCCGGAGCTTATTGCCAGAGAAATTGATGCGCTTATGAAAACCGGCAGGGTGAAGATGATCAGGTTTACCGATGACAATTTATTTTTGCAAAGGGTACACCTGGAGGAATGCTGCAGGAAGATTATCGCTAGTGGCAAGGAAATAAAGTGGACTTCATTTATCCGGGCGAGCTCAATTACCGAAGAAAACATCGGATTGCTGAGAGAATCCGGCTGCGTGCTGGCTCAGATCGGCATGGAATCGGGTGACAGGAATGTATTGGCAGAAATGAATAAAAAAAGTATGCCGGAGGATTACCTGAGGGCAATCGAGTTGTTGAATTCGCACGGCATATCCAGTCAGCTGTACTTTATCATCGGCTTTCCGGGCGAGACAAAAGAAAGCATTGAAAATACAATAGACATGATCAACAGATTTTACCATCAAGGCCCTGCAATTAATGAATTAATGGTATTTCCTTTTCAGTTCGCGCCTCTTTCCCCGCTATACGACCCTGAAGCATCAAAACAATATCATTTGAAAGGATATATGAGCAATTGGTCCCATAATACAATGAATTCAGAACAAGCCAGGGCATACGCGCTTGAATTTTTAGACAGGGTAGAAAACATATATCCCCATTACGGAATTGAGGAATTCCTGATGCTTAGTGTTTCGAAACTGAAGGAGATTTCTGTTATCCGCAGTAAAATTCGCAAGGCCGAATCAAACCAGATGCCCTCAGAGGTAATCGTCCGATACTGGGATGAGTTGAAAAAGGCTGTGACTGAGAACTGCCCATAGTTTCTCCTGAAAGACAGAATGCAAGGTGTTATTT
>JAOUFP010000218.1 GCA_029858145.1 Nitrospirota bacterium
CAGTTCAAGCTTTCGCAGAAGGAGGATATGACAGTCACATTTACCGAGCCGACTTCCAGAAGGGCTCTTTACGATCTGCAGGGCATGAGAGGCATAGAACATGCCGAGGTCTTCAGGTCGGTGCCGGTGCGAATGAAATTCCGGCACCGCAGTTACCGGACATCCATTAAGGGCACGGAGGCCGGCAACCGTCTTCAGTTCCTTCTTGATATGAACCTCGAACCCGTGGTATTGCCGGCTTCAGGAATAGTCCTCACCGACTACCTCGGCGGGATTCTCGGCGTCCGCCCCGGAGACATGCTGACCGTTGAAGTCCTCGAAGGGAGCAGGCCGGTGCGGCAGGTTCCGGTTGCAGGACTTGTCAAGCAGTATATCGGTGTGATGGGATATATGGATATGAACGCGCTCAACCGCCTGATGCGTGAAGGAAATGCTGTTTCCGGGGCATATCTTGCCACGGACTCCCTCTACCGGAAGGAGATCTACAGGGAACTCGTCGAGATGCCGCGTGTTGCCGGCACCGTTGTAAGGAAGGACGAGATACGCAATTTTTACGAAACCCAGGCAGAGTCGATGTTGTTTTTCACCTTTGTGGCCACTCTCCTGGCAGGAGTCATCGCCTTTGGCGTCGTCTATAACAGCGCGAGAATCAGTCTGGCTGAACGCAGCCGTGAACTGGCCAGTCTGAGGGTGCTCGGTTATACGCGGGGAGAGATATCCTATATTCTTCTCGGTGAACTCGGCCTCCTCACTATTGCTGCGATTCCGCTCGGCTTTCTTATAGGGCGGGGGCTCTGTGCTTATATCGCGCATGCAATCGAGTCGGATCTTTTCCGGGTCCCGGTGGTGACAGAACCGAAAACGTACGCACTTGCCGCTGCGGTCGTGCTGGTGTCAGCTGCCGTGTCCGGACTGATCGTGAGGCACCGGCTTGATCATCTTGATCTCGTCGCGGTGCTGAAGACAAAGGAGTAAGAGGGTATGCAGGCGAATGTAAGAAGAAGGATTGCTGTCATTACGATCATGGCGTTGGTCATAGCTGCGGTCGTTTATGGTTTTATGCCGAGACCGGTGCCTGTGGATGTGGCGAAAGCGGTGCGCGATCCGTTCAGGGTCACGATCGAGGAAGAGGGCAAGACACGCGTCGAGGACCGGTTCGTCCTCTCCGCACCGGTGAGCGGGTATATGCGGCGCGTAGAACTGGATGTCGGCGATCGTGTGAAGGAGAGGCAGGCAGTCGTTGTCCTGGAGCCGATGCGGTCGGACGTGCTCGATCCGAGAAGACGTGCTGAAGCTGAGGCCGCCGTGTCGGCTGCAAAGGCGGTCCTGAGTTCTGCAGAGGAGAACGCCCTTGCCGCGGCAGCGGACGCCGATTATGCGAGGCTGCGGCTGGAACGGAACAGAAAGCTCTTCGAGCAGGGTTATATAGCGAGGGACATCTTTGACCAGGCTGAATCAGAGGCAAAGCGTACCGGGGCGAATCGTCTTTCCGCAGAGGCTGCGGTGAAGACCGCCCGTTCCGACCTGGAACGCGCCAAGGCTGTTCTGCGATACTCAGCCGCGACAGGGACTGGCGGTAACATTGAAACTGTTACTGTGCGCACGCCTGTTTCAGGCCGCATTCTGAAAAAGCACCATGAGAGCGAGGGAGTCGTAAACGCAGGGGAGCCGCTTATTGATATCGGCGATCCCTCGCTGCTTGAAGTCGAGACCGAGGTCTTGTCCGCGGATGCGGTAAATATAGGCCCCGGGACTAAGGTGATCTTCGAAAGGTGGGGCGGAGGTGATCCGCTTAACGGCACGGTGAAGATCGTAGAGCCCGCAGCGTTCACAAAGATATCGAGCCTCGGCGTTGAAGAGCAGCGGGTGCTTGTTATCTCCGATATCACTTCACCTCCCGAGAGCTGGCAGAGGCTTGGAGACAGATACCGGGTCGAGGCGAGCTTTATCATATGGGAAGGGAAAGACGTGCTCCAGATTCCCGCCAGCGCGCTCTTTCGCAAAGGAGAGGAATGGGCGGCCTTCGTAATGAAGAACGGCAAGGCCCGTCTGCGTGAATTGGAGGTGGGACACCGCAATGGTTTGACGGCAGAGATACTAGCGGGCATTTCAGAGGGTGAAACGGTCATCATTCATCCTGATGATTCCATCTCTGACGGCGTCAGGGTGAAGGTGCGGTGAAGGATCTGCTGGGCGGTTTTCTTATGCGGTTCTTGACAAAGAGAGTCTGGCTTGGTTATCGTTAAATCATGACAAACAGGAACTCTTTCGGATCTGAACGACTTAGCAGCGCGGCATTAAGAGAAGGGCCGTGGCTGGAGAGGACTGCCGTAAGAATGTAACCGTATTTAAGCAAAGAATAAAAACACAAAAGGCCACGGGCTCAAGTCCGTGGCCTTTTTCTTTTTTGGAGGTGGAGAAATGACAAGAATGCCGATACACAAATACCGGGCATTTCCCCCGGTGGATTTGCCCGGACGGAGGTGGCCTTCGGGAAAAATTTCGAGAGCTCCCCGGTGGTGCAGCGTTGACCTGAGGGACGGGAACCAGGCACTGGTTGTTCCCATGGCGGTGAAGGCAAAGACGGAAATGTTCAGGCTTCTGGCAGAGATGGGCTTCAGGGAGATCGAAGTGGGGTTCCCTTCAGCTTCACAGGCGGAGTTTGACTTTCTGCGAATGATTATTGAAGAGGATATGATCCCTGCGGATGTTACCGTACAGGTGCTGACACCGGCACGTGACAGCCTGATCAGGAGGACCTTTGACGCTCTCAAAGGAGTGAGAAGGGCTGTCGTCCACCTCTACAACTCTACGTCGACGCTGCAGCGGAAGGTCGTATTCCGGATGGATAAGAAGGAGATCAGGGATCTTGCGGTGAGGGGTGCGGAATATATACGGGACGAGGCCGGACGAATGAGCGGGAGTGAGTTCGTGTACGAGTATACTCCCGAGAGCTTCACCGGCACCGAACTCGACTTTGCGGTAGATATCTGCAAAGCAGTGCTGGATGTCTGGAGGCCAACGCCTGAGAAAAAGGTCATCCTGAATCTGCCCTCCACTGTCGAGATGGCGACCGCGAATGTGTACGCGGACCAGATCGAATGGTTCTGCAGGTATATAGGAAACCGCGAGAGCATTGTGATCAGCTGCCATGCCCACAACGACAGGGGGACCGCGGTCGCGGCAACGGAACTTGCGATGATGGCAGGAGCCGAACGGGTTGAAGGTACGCTTTTCGGCAACGGCGAGCGGACCGGGAACGTGGATATCGTCACACTGGCGTTGAACCTTTTTTCACAGGGCATTGACCCGGAACTGGACTTCCACGACATCGAGAGGGTCATCGATGTTTATGAGCGATGCACGGGGATTCCGGTCCACATGAGGCATCCCTACGCGGGTGAACTGGTCTACACCGCCTTTTCTGGATCACACCAGGATGCGATCAATAAAGGGATGAAGGCTTATAACGAGGAGAACCCGCCTTACTGGGAGGTACCCTATCTGCCGATCGACCCATCCGATGTGGGAAGGACATTCGAGTCGGTGATTCGCATAAACAGCCAGTCGGGAAAGGGCGGAGTCGCTTATGTGATCGAAAAGGAATTCGGGTACTGTCTGCCCAAGAAGATGCACCCGGAATTCGGAGGTGTTATCCAGGTGATATCGGACAGAACAGGGAAGGAGGTCACACCCGCGATGATAGGTGAGGCCTTTGACAGGGAATATCTCAGTTACGAGGGGCCTGTTAAACTCAAAGAATGCAGAATCAGGAAAAACGGCGACAGCCTTGCACCGGGACGCGCTTCAGTATCAGAGGTTGAGGCGGTCATTGACATTGACGGTGTCAGACGGGAGGTTGCCGGCAAAGGGAATGGCCCGATCGACGCTTTCAGCAATGCTGTCAGAAACGGGACCGATATTCATTTCAGGCTGGTTTCATACTTCGAACACGCGCTCGAAAAAGGCTCTGACTCGAAGGCGGTCGCGTACATACAGATAGAAGATGAAAACGCCAATCAATACTGGGGAGTCGGCGTGGACACGAATATCGATGTCGCCTCCTTCAGGGCTATCATTTGTGCCCTGGGCAGGGCGAGGAGATAGGCAAAGGTTAAGGCAAAGAGGCTCTTGCTCTTTTGTCGTGCCTTTATTAAGATACGTCGAGAATTTTCAGGAGGTCCAAATGGCGGAACTGGTCAATGAGATACGGTATTTTCATTACATTTCAGGGGTGCTCGAACATCAGCAGGCAGACCCGGTCTGCAGCAAGTGCAAGGCCTTTGCGAATACCCTTGCCAGAATGAAGGAGGGGATAGCGGAACTGGAAAGTGTGCATGTCGAAAGGATACACACTCTTCCAGGCGGGCTGATGGGCCTGCTTGAAGCGGCGCGTAACAGGCTTGAGGGGATAAAGCCTCCCGGGGATGCCGTCGGACAGAAGAAGGCCGGCAACTGCAAGATGCCGGAGGGCGTCTGTTTTATAAAGCTGTCGAAGGCGGTTCGGGACAGGCTATAGAAGACTCGATTTACCGATAATCCTATTTTGCTGTCTGTCCATAAATTTCCCTTTGCGGTCTCATTTCTTCCCTCTCGGGAGGGACGATGCGACACTGCGCGACCGGCTCCGGGCGGGAATTTGTTTTCTGGAGCTTCCGGTTCCTCCGGCAGGCGGGCGGTAGTTATATGCCGGGCTTATGGACAGATTCTGAGAATAACCCGGAACAACCGTGCTATTAATTTTAACTTGAACTTGCAGATTATGAGCAGATTCTGTATTCTCAAAGCCGTCAGCAGAGTTCCAGGGGGTTGCTCGCCGACATCGCTTGTATAATATAAGGAGAGAATGATGAATAAGGTTGCGCGTGACCTGATCAGTGGTGCAATAAAGGCGCATTGAGTCAGGTGCTCAACGACCTTGATCTCGTCAGACGGTGCGCATATGAAGGAGACGGGCAGGCCTGGGAGACCTTCGCAGGGAAGTATTCCCCTGTCATCTGGTCCTCTGTTCAAAAGACCTTCAGAGCCCATTTTTTCCCTTGCCGGCAGGAAGATGTCGAAGACGTCTTCAACTCTGTTTTTCTTGCCCTGATCGAGAGCGATTTCAACAAACTCAGACAATACCGCGGGGAAAATTCCTGCTCACTGCAAACATGGCTTGCCGTCGTTACGATACGTATGACAATTGACTATATGAGGAAGGACAGGCGCCATCTGCAGGTCGAGCCGCTTCAGGAGGGAGGGGATATCCTTGAGAATATTCCCTCCAGAGGACGTTCTCCTCACGATGCATTGGAAGATAAGCAGACAAGGACTATCCTGGTACAAGCGCTGAGCGGACTGCCCCCCGGTGACCGGCTTATCTACCGTCTTCTCTGCGAGCGGGGCGTGTCGCCCGAACAAACAGCAAAAATTCTTGATATTTCAGTCGCGACTATCTATTCGAGAAAGAACAGGATCATCGGAAAGTTAAAAAAAATTATATCTGATGTGCAAGAAAACGGAACTTCCAACGTCTAATGAGGTGAGAAGAGAAAATCACCAGTGAATT